>NZ_RZTI01000139.1:0-15502 GCF_003997275.1 Mesorhizobium sp. M6A.T.Ce.TU.002.03.1.1 | reverse complement strand
ATTATAGCCCCTTCATCGATAACTGTCGGCTATCGATCGATAGAAAAAATGTCGTTTTCTTTCGCCCGCCATTGCATTCAACTCCTGTAGTCACTGAACTAGGAGGAGATCTGGAAATGACCGTCTATATGGTGGAACGGGACCTCAAAGGCATCAGCATGGAAGCTCTGGGAGATGCACAGAAGGCGGCGATCAGCAAGGCCGCTGAGATGACGTCCAACGGCACCGACATCAGGTATCTGCGCTCGACCTTCGCACCGGAGGACGGGCGCTGCATGTGCCTGTTTGACGCTGTCTCCAATACCGACGTGAAGCGTCTAAACGACGATGCAGGACTGCCCTATCACAGAATCGTGCCGGCGCTCGATCTGACCCAATAAGGCCAGCACGACCGGGCTCGTGATGACCATCCGGGCCCGGCGTTCTGGAGAGTCATGCGCAGCGCGCCAGGCTGATCATTTGGAACGACGGAAGACCCAAGACGTTCGTGCTGCATCCGCTAGCCGCAGTTCTAACGCTTGTTGCTCCCAGGAGTCTGAGGCGGACCATGTTTGGCAGCTCGGGCATCATTCCTCTGCCTCGCCCGCTTGAGCGTCGTGTGGATACTCTTGCGCAGTCGTTCATGCGCCAGCGGCTCGGATATCAGATGGACTTCTCGACCCCGGAAGGCGAGCCGGCGCTGTTACCGCCCACCTCCGTGTCCTGGCGTATTTTCAAGAACCCTGTTGCGCTGTTCATCGGCGGGGTTACGGCGGTGCTGCTCGAATTGGCAGAGCCGCGGGTTCGCGACGCCATTTGGCAGCACAGCACATTCCGCTCCCACGCGCTCCGACGATTGCAGCGTACAGGCCTCGCTGCCTTGGTCACGGTCTACGCCCCCCGAACCAAGGCTACGGCCATGATTGAAGGTGTGGTCAGGATGCATGGGCGCGTTTCAGGTCGAACCAGCGAAGGCGAGCCATACCACGCCACCGACCCGGAGTTGCTGGATTGGGTGCAAGCGACGGCCGGGTTTGGTTTCATGGAGGCGTATCACGTCTATGTGCATCGTCTGCATTTTTTCGAACGGGACGCGATGTTTGCTGAGGCTCGCCCCGTCGCGCTTCTCTATGGTGCGGTTGACGCGCCCACGTCTCAGGCCGAGCTTTACGCGCTGTTCGACGTGATGAGGCAAAGACTAGTCGCGTCGCCGATCATCTTGGAATTCCTGGAGATCATGGAAGAAGTTCCCGCCTTGCCGGGAGTGGCTCGACCGCTTCAGCGGCCATTTCTGAAGGCGGCAGTCGAGATCCTACCCCGCTGGGTCCGCGAGCGGTTGGCGCTCGGCGACCGCTGGACCCTGAAGCCGTGGGAGCGTGCTTTTGTGAAGATGACGGCTGCAATCTGCGAGAGCATCGTGCTCCCCTCATCACCAGCCGTCCAGTCATGCCGTCGCCTCGGTCTTTCCGAGAGCTATCTCTATCGCCGCCGTTAATTCAGGCTTCCAACATTGGTAGAGCCACGCCACGGGTCGGGAGTTAAAGTTTTCGATACTGCGGACCAGAAGGGTTGACTTGCAACCTCCGAGCGCCGGGAAGCGGCCGGCATAAGGCCGCTCTGGTTAGGAAGGGTCGTTCTCTGCCATTCCAAGCGGGTACGCATGTCGCCCAAAAGATGCTCAGCGGATTTGGGACAACGACATGCGCAAAAATCAAGCCTGAGTCAGCGGATACTGTTCCTTCAGCGTCTTCAGCACCTGATCGCCGGGCATCGGTGCGCCGAACATGAAGCTCTGCACATATTCGCAGCCCATCTGCCGCAGTTCGAGCGCATCGCTTTCGTCCGAAATCCCTTCGGCCACGACCGAAAGGCCGAGTTCATGCGCCATGTTGACCATGGATTTGAGCAGCACCGCGCGCTTCGGTGTCGAGTCGTCGACGAAGCTCTTGTCGATTTTGATCGTGTCGAAGGGGAAGCGCGTCAGATAGGCTAGCGATGAGTAGCCGGTGCCGAAATCGTCCAGCGACAGGCCGATACCAAGCTTCTTCAGCTTGTTCAGCACATGGGCTGTCTGCTCGGGATTGTCCATCACCAGCGATTCGGTGAGTTCGAGCCGGAAGCAGCGCGGCTTTAGATTGGCTCGCGCGATCACCGAGCGGACGTCGCTGACCAGATCGCGGCGGATGAGCTGACGGCTGGACAAGTTGACCGAAACCGACAACGGCGCATCGCCGATCTGCTTTTGCCATCCCGCCAGATCTTCGGCGGCCTGTTGCATGGCAAAAAGGCCAAGCTGCACGATCAGGCCGCAGCTCTCGGCGACCGGGATGAAATCGCCCGGCGGGATCATGCCTCGGCGCGGATGGTCCCAGCGCAAAAGCGCCTCGAAGCCGGCAACGCTGCCGTCTTCGAGCCGCACGATGGGCTGGTAGGCGAGTGTGAATTCGCGCCGTTCGATGGCGCGGCGCAGGTCGGACTCGAACTGCAGCCGGTCGGTGCCGACGGTCCGGAAGGCGGGGCGGAACGGCTCGATCCTGTCGCCGCCGAAACGCTTGGCCTGGTGCATGGCAAGCTCGGCGTCCTTGACCATGTCCTCGGCCGAACTCTGCGACGAGGTCCAGGTGACCAGCCCGATCGAGGCGGTCAGCACGATCTCGCGCTTGGCAAAGGTGATCGGATTGTTGATCGCATGCTTTATGGCGTCGGCGACCGCCGCGATGCGGGCCGGGTCCTGTTCGGAAAGCAGCATCAGCGCGAACTGGTCGCCGGCAAAGCGCGACAGCGAATCCTTCGGCTTGAGCAACCGGTGCAGCCGGCGCGCAATGGTGAGCAGGATTGTATCGCCGGCCGAGATGCCGAGCCCGTCATTGACCTGCTTGAACCGGTCGATGTCGATGACGAAGACGGTCGGACGCACCTTCTCTTCCGTGCGCGCGATCGAGATAATCGCCTCCAGCCGGTTCATCAGCAATTCCCGGTTCGGCAGGCCGGTCAGATTGTCATGCACGGCATCGTGCAGCAGCCGCTCCTCGGACTTCTTCTGCTCCGTCACGTCGACCATGGTGCCGACGCAGCGGATGACCTCGCCGTCCGATCCGATCACCGGCCGGGCGCGTAGCGAAAACCAGTGATAGTGCCCGTCGGCTCCGCGCAGGCGGAAGTTCTGCGACACCCGGCCGCGCCGGTGTTCGAGCACCACGTCGAGCGTGGTGCGGAACGTGTCACGATCGTCGGCATGCAGCACCGGCAGCCAGTTGCGGGCGGCCCCACCCAGACTGTCGGGCGCTAGGCCAAGCTGGATGCTGACATCCGGCTTGGTGACGACGCGGTCGCGCATCACGTCCCAGTCCCAAACCGTGTCGCCCGATCCGGCGACGGCCAGCGCCTGCCGCTCGAGATCGGAGAACAGGCCCTGATGCAGCACGCCGCCGGCAAAGGCGTGCTGCATGACGGTGAAGCCGATCAGCAGGATGATGAGGATCAGCCCGCCGCCCAGCGCCGGCTGGGCAATGTCGTTGTCGAGCATGCCGGTGATCGCCATCCACGACCCGCATAACCACAACAAGACCATGACCCAACTGGGCACCAGCATGATGGCACGGTCGTAGCCGCGTATGCCGAGGAAAATGATCAGGCCGAGGCCGGTCAGGGCGGTGGCGGCGAAGGACAGCCTGGCGATGCCGGCGGCGACCGCCGGATCGACGATGGCCACACCCGCGATCAGCACCAGCCCAAGAATCCAGACCAACGCGCCGTAGCTGAAATGGCCGTGCCATCGGTTGAGGTTGAGGTAGGCGAACAGGAACACCACGAAGGTCGCCGCAAGCGCCACCTCCGTTCCGGCTCGCCACATCTGCTCGTTGCCGGGCGATATTTCCAGGACCTTGTTGAGAAAGCCGAAATCGATGCAGATATAGGCGAGCACCGCCCAGGCGAGTGCGGCGGTAGCCGGGAACATCGAGGTTCCCTTGACGACGAAAAGGATGGTCAGGAACAACGCCAGAAGGCCGGCGATGCCGATGACGATGCCGCGAAACAGCGTGTAGGAATTGACCGAGTCCTTGTAGGATTCCGGATCCCACAGATAGACCTGCGGCAGTTTGGGCGAGGCAAGTTCGGCAATGAAGGTGATCACCGTTCCGGGATTCAGCGTCACCCGGAACACATCGGCGTCGGGGCTGGTCTGGCGGTCGAGCGCGAAGCCCTCGCTGGGCGTGATCGCGGCAATGCGGGTCGAGCCGAGATCCGGCCAGAAGATGCCGGAATTCACCAGCCGGAAATGCGGTGCGACGATCAGCCTGTCGAGCTGCTGGTCGGTGGTGTTGGCTAGCGCGAACACCGCCCAGTCGCCGGTCGAGCGCGCATCATTGGCCTCGACCTCGATGCGCCGCACGATGCCGTCCGGTCCCGGCGCGGTCGACACCTGGAAGTTCTCGCCCTGGTTGCGGTAGATTTCGACCGCGCCCGAAAGGTCGAGCGCCACGTCGTCGCGGGCGATCTTGATCGGTTCGACGGCGAAGGCCGAGGACGCCGCGCAGAGCGTGACGATTGCCGTCAGGACAAAGGCGAACAGCGACCCGATTCGCAGGAAATTCGTCAAAAATCAGTCCTTCGTTCCCGCGCCGGGCAGATCGTCCTCGATCCGGGCGTAGAGGTAATGGTCCTGCCAGATGCCATTGATCCTGAGATAGGATCGCAGAAGTCCTTCGCGCCGGAATCCGGCTTTTTCAAGCACGCGGATCGACCGAGCGTTGTCGGGAATACAGGCAGCTTCGATCCGGTGCAACCTCAGCGTATCGAAGGCGAAGCGCGTCACCACCTTGACCGCGTCGGTCATCAGACCGCGGCCGCTGTAGCGCTCGCCGATCCAGTAGCCGATATGGCCGCTTTGCGCGACGCCGTGGCGGATGTTGCCGAGGGTGATTCCGCCGACAAGCTTGCCGCTGCTTTTGTCGAAGATGAAGAAGGCTATGGCCGTTCCCTGCGCGTAATCTTCGCGGTAACGGCTGAGGCGATGCCGCCAGGCCGTGCGGTCGAGCTCGTCGGGGTTCCACCGCGGCTCCCACGGCTCCAGGAAGCGGCGGCTTTCCCCGCGCAGCACCGACCATTCGCGATAGTCGTTGGTCAGCGGCACGCGCAGCGTGACGCGATCGCCCTTCAGTGCCGGCAGGTCACGGCGAAAGAAAGGGAGCGCGAACATGACGCTTTGATGGACTTAGCCGGCGAGCTTTCGGGCCGTGGTCTGCGTGCCCGAAAGCGACTCAAGGACCGCCTCATAGGGAGCGAGCGTGCCCACCGGTCCGACGGCAGTCAGCGTCGGCTTGGTCGAAAACAGCCGTGACGACAGGTCCGTCAACCGCTCGACCGTCAGCGCCGACAGCCGTTCCATCAGCTCTTCCTTGGCGATCGGCCGGCCGAACAGAAGCATTTGCCGGGCGATCTGCGAGGCGCGGCTGGCCGGGCTCTCGGCGGACATGATCAGGCCTGCGCGGTACTGGGCGCGTGCCCGGTCGAGTTCCTCCTGCAGGATGTTCTCGCCGGCCTTCTGCAACTCGTCGATGACCACCGGCACCAATTCGGCGATGTCGCTCTGCCCGGTCGCGGCATGGACGCCGAATATGCCGGTGTCAGAAAAACCCCAGTGGAAGGCATAGACCGAATAGCACAGCCCGCGTTTTTCGCGGACTTCCTGGAAAAGGCGCGACGACATGCCGCCGCCAAGGATCATCGACAGGACCTGCGAGGCGTAGAAGTCACGCACATGATAGGCGCGGCCCTCGAAACCCAGCACGATCTGCGCGTCCATCAGGTCGCGGTCCTCGCGGAAATCGCCGCCGACATATTGCGCATATTGAGGCATCGTGTTGTCGGACTTGCTGCGGAAGCCGCCGAGATGCTTCTCGACCTCACGCACGAAATTGTCGTGCTTGATGTCGCCGGCGGCGACGACCACCATGCGTTCGGCGCCATATTGCCGTTCGATGAATTTGTGCAGTTGCTTCGAGGTGAACGATTTGACGGTTTCCGGCGTGCCGAGGATGGAACGGCCGATCGTCTGGTGGCGGAAGGCCGTCTCGGTGAAACGGTCGAAGACGATGTCGTCGGGCGTGTCGTGAGCGGCGCCGATCTCTTGCAGGATCACATGCTGCTCGCGCTCTAGCTCCTGCGGGTCGAACTCGGATTCCTGCAGGATATCGGAGAGGATATCGACGGCCAGGGGCACGTCGTCGCTCAGCACCCTGGCATAATAGGATGTGGTCTCGACACTGGTGGCGGCATTGATCTCGCCGCCGACATCCTCGATTTCCGAGGCGATCTCGAAGGCGCTGCGCCTTCTGGTTCCCTTGAACGCCATGTGTTCAAGCAGGTGGGCCATTCCGTGCTCTTCGTTACGCTCGTTGCGGGCGCCTGATTTGACCCAGGCACCAAGAGCGACGGATTCGAGGCTTGGAAGGGTTTCGGTGGCGACTGTCAGGCCGTTCGACAGACGGCTTACCTCAACACCCATATAGCTAATACTCCCTAACTTGCCGCCCGCGTGTGACGGCTAACATAATCTTCCACCATTTTCAGGTCGGATGGAAGTACCGTGTATTTTTCCTCTGATGTCATCAACCCGCCTAGCCACGCGGGCAGGGCAGGCGACACGCCGCTGGCGGCTTCGACGGCAGCCGGGAATTTTGCCGGATGGGCGGTGCCGAGCACCACCATGGGCACGGCCTTGGTGGCCTTCGCACCCGCAACATGCATGGCCGCGGCCGTGTGCGGGTCGAGCAAATAATCACTGGCGTCGAGCGTCGAGCGGATCGTGGCGGCGACTTCGTCCATCGTCGAACGGCCAGCATCGAATTCGGAGCGGATCCTGGCGATCTCGCCCGCTTCGATGGCGAAGGCGCCGGACTGCTTGAGGCCGCTCATGTAGCGCCGCACGGTCGAGGCATCGCGACCGGCCGCCTCGAACAGCAGGCGCTCGAAATTCGACGAGACCTGGATGTCCATCGACGGCGACGTGGTCGAAAAGACGCCTTTCGTGCGGTACTCGCCGCTCGACAGCGTGCGCGCCAGAATGTCGTTGTCATTGGTCGCGATGATAAGCCGCTCGATCGGCAGCCCCATCTTCTTGGCGGCGTAGCCGGCGAAGATGTCGCCGAAATTGCCGGTCGGCACCGTGAAGGAAACCGGCCGGTCGGGCGCGCCGAGCGACAGCGCCGATGAGAAATAATAGACGATCTGGGCCATGATGCGGGCCCAGTTGATCGAATTGACGCCCGACAGCGACACCCGGTCGCGAAAACCGTGATCGTTGAACATGTCCTTCACCAGGCCTTGGCAGTCGTCGAAATTGCCTTCGACCGCCAGTGCATGGACATTTGCCGCGGTGGACGTCGTCATCTGCCGCTGCTGCACCGGCGAGACCCGGCCGTGCGGGAAAAGAACGAAGATGTCGGTCCGATTGCGCCCGGCGAAGGCATCGATGGCAGCCCCGCCGGTATCGCCTGATGTGGCGCCGACAATGGTGGCGCGCTGGTCGCGTTCGGCAAGCACATGGTCCATCAGCCGGGCGAGAAGCTGCATGGCGACGTCCTTGAAGGCAAGTGTCGGGCCGTGGAAGAGTTCCAGAACGAACATGTTCGAGCCGGTTTGCACCAGCGGGCAGACCGCCTCGTGGCGAAAGGTCGCATAGGCTTCACGCACCAGGCGTTCGAACACCGGCATCGCGATCTCGTCGCCGAGAAACGGCGACAGCACGCGGATGGCGAGGTCGGGATAGGCAAGGCCGCGCATGGCGCGGATCTCTGCCGCCGAAAACTGCGGCCAGGCATCAGGCACATAAAGTCCGCCATCGCGTGCCAGACCCACCAGCACCGCGTCGGAAAATCCAAGCACGGGCGCTTCCCCGCGGGTACTCACATATTGCATCGTTACATGTCCATTGCTGCCGGGCGGCTTCATCCGCGGCAAAGTGGTTAATTTCCGCGCTTGCTCAGTCGCATTTTTGCCGCGCGGTTGATATACGTCACCCGCTTTGCGAGAGGGAAGTGCAGTTCATGGCGTTTCATTCATTCAACGGTCGTTTTGTCGCGGGTCTGGCCCTCGCTGGCTTTATGCTTACCGCCGCCGGCTGCCAATCAGGCGGCAGTAGCATTCTGGGCTTCGGAAAAAAGGACTCGACACCGCCACCACCTCCGGACCCGAAGGTTCTTTCCAGCCAACTGCTGGCCTATTGTCCGAAAGTGACGCTGCGCGACGGCACCGCTTTCTTCAACACCTATGCCAAGGGCAACCAGAAGCCCAAGAAAAAAGCCGCCGCTCAGGACGCCGAGGCTGCTGCGCTCGACGCGAGCAGCGATCAGCAGGACGATTCGGCGAAGGTCATCTATCAGGCCTCGATCACCGATGTGACCCGCGACTGCAACCGTGCCAACGGCTCGCTGACGATGAAGATCGCCGTCGCCGGCAAGGTCGTTCCGGGACCGATGTTCAGCCCGGGCACGATCACAATGCCGATCCGTATCGCAGTGATGCATGGCACCGAGGTGCTTTACTCGCAGCTTCATCAACATCAGGTCCAGGTTACCAATCCCTCGAGTGCCACCCAGTTCGTCTTCACCGATTCGAACGTCGTCGTTCCCGAGCCCACTGCGCAGGACTATCAGGCGTTCGCCGGCTATGACGAAGGCCCGGCGAAGAAGACCGACAAGAAGATTGCCGCAGCCGAATAGCGGCGGCATTAGGGCCGCCTCCGGTCGGAGGCGTATGCATCACGCATCCGACCATTCCGACAGGGCGGCGATCACGCTTTTCAGTTCTGCCCAGCGGCGGATGACCGTTTCGGCGCCGGCCTCGGTCAGCGCGTCGGCATGCCCGGGATAGCTGTGCGCCGCGCCGGTAAAGCCGATAACGCGCATGCCGGCTGCCCTGGCGCCGGTCACGCCATGCACGGAATCCTCGATGACGAAGGTGTTGGCCGGATCGGCCTTGAGCTTTGCCGCGGCAAAGAGAAACACGTCTGGGGCAGGCTTGGACTTTCCGCTCGGTGTTTCCAGAGAGGAAAAAATCCGGCCGTTGAAAAACGGCAGCAGATGCACCTTCTCCAGCATGAATTCGATCCGCTCGGAGCGAGAATTCGAGCAGATGCAGCGCGGCGCAGTCACCGCGGCGACCGCCTCGTGCACCCCGTCGATGGCGCGCACATCGCTGCGCAGCCTGCGGTCGACCAGGTCTTCGGCGCGATCGATCAACGAGGCTTGGAATGGGATGCGGGACTTCTCCTCGACCCGCATCATGATGTCCTTGAAGGTCAGCCCGGCATAGGTTTCGGAAATCTCCTCGGCCGATATCTCGTAACCGGCCGATGTCAAAAGCTCGGCTTCGATGCGCGCGGCGATGATTTCGGAATCGACGAGCACGCCGTCGCAATCGAAGATGACAAGGTCTGGCTGGGGCATTGGCGATCCGGAAAGCGGGAGGGAGGAGGCTGAGACGCTCAGGCGGCGCGGCATACACCAACAGGCCGGCCTTCGCAAATTACCTGTGGTCGAAACCCTCAGCCTTCACCGAATATTTACGCTGATCGGTAACCATAACAGGGAGTAAACAGTAACGCGTGCTTTGGGTGTCACAATGTCTGCCGTGCGTCTTCTCGACGACCTTTCCCATGCTCCCCAGCAATCCGAATGGCTGGATACGATCCTGAAGGGCGATTGCGTCGCCGCGCTCGACCGGCTGCCCGAAAAGTCCATCGACGTGATCTTTGCCGATCCGCCCTACAATCTGCAGCTCGATGGCGATCTGCACCGGCCCGACCAGTCCAAGGTGGATGCCGTCGACGACGACTGGGATCAGTTCGCGAGTTTTGAGGTCTACGATGCCTTCACCCGCGCCTGGCTGCTGGCGGCGCGCCGCGTGCTGAAACCCAACGGCACCATCTGGGTCATCGGCTCCTACCACAACATTTTCAGGGTCGGCGCCAAGATGCAGGATCTGGGGTTCTGGATCCTCAATGATGTCGTCTGGCGCAAGACCAATCCGATGCCGAATTTCCGCGGCCGTCGCTTCCAGAACGCCCATGAGACGATGATCTGGGCCTCGCGCGATCAGAAGGGCAAGGGTTATACCTTCAACTACGAAGCGCTGAAGGCGTCGAATGACGACATCCAGATGCGTTCCGACTGGCTGTTTCCGATCTGCACCGGCGGCGAGCGCCTGAAGAACGAAAATGGCGACAAGCTGCATCCGACGCAGAAGCCCGAAGCGCTGCTCGCCCGCATCATGATGGCCTCGACGAAGCCCGGCGATATCGTCCTCGATCCCTTCTTTGGCTCCGGCACCACCGGCGCGGTAGCCAAGCGCCTCGGCCGCCATTTCGTCGGCATCGAGCGCGAGCAGGCCTATATCGACGCCGCCAACGAGCGCATCGATGCAGTCCGGCCGCTGAGCGGCGCCGATCTTACCGTGCTTACCGGCAAGCGCGCCGAGCCGCGGGTTGCCTTCGTCAGCCTCATCGACACCGGGCTGATGTTGCCGGGTGCCACGCTTTATGACGCCAAGAAGCGCTGGGCGGCCAGGGTACGCGCCGATGGCACGGTGGCGATCGGCGACAGCGCCGGATCGATCCACAAGATCGGCGCGGAAGTGCAGGGGCTGGACGCCTGCAACGGCTGGACCTTCTGGCACTATGAGCGCAGCGGCGGCCTGACCCCGATCGACGAGCTTCGCCGCATCGCCCGTCTCGGCATGGAGCGGGCAGGGGCCTGACAATAACCGCCATGGCGATCTCGTTGCACATCGTTCCCGAAGGAAGCAGGATCGCGCTTTCTTGACCGAGAAGTGCCGCGAGTGTTCCGCCAGTCCGGTCGTCGGGTCTTCGTCAAGCGAGTTGCAGACCGAGGTAAAGAACCATCGGGTCGAAGTCTCGGTCGTCATGCAACAGCGCGTGTCCGCCCTGGATGCAGAATGTGCCGATGATCATATCGATTGTCTTGCGGATGGTGATGCCCCGCTGCCGGAGCAAGCGGTAGTTTCGGGCAGCTTCGACTGCCGTCGCCGGATCCAGCATCGGCACAATAGCGAACTGTCGAAGGTTCCGCTCAATCAGTTGGGCATGCGGTTCGTTGCGCGCGCCTTGTAGCACTTCCATCAGGATCAAGTCTCCGACCAGAATCTCCTGAGTCTCGTCGAGATGCCTGAGCTTACCTACCGAGACGCTGTCCGTATTGCGGAGATGGGCGATCCAGACGGAACTGTCGACGACGATCATCGATGCTGATCGGGCGAACGGCCTTCCCGCATGGTGTCAAGATCGCCGTCCCAACCGGCGCCAGCAAGTGCGGCGATAGCCATATCCTGCCGGTGCCGGCGCACCAGAATGCGCAAGGCGGCCTCAATCGTCGCTTTTTTGGTCTTGAGACCGGAGGCGGCCATGGCCTCCGCGATTAGTTTGTCGTCGAGTTCGATGTTGGTTCGCATGACGATGCTCGATGTGTATAAATTGGACTAAATATACACATCCTGCTCCTGGCCAACAAGCCGTCACGCTGACAGCCGTCACGATGAAAGAGGGGACATCCTCGCGCAAACTTGAAGCGGATTATCGATCGGCCTGTCGAAGTGATTCAAATCACACTCTGATCCCCAGCTCTCTAAGGTCCGCCTTGAGCGTCTTGGCGTCGGTGAACAGCACGGACTGCCAGCCAGCCGCCTTGGCACCTTCGACATTCTTCTGGCTGTCGTCGATGAACAGCGTGGCCGCGGGCTCGAGGCCGAAGGCGGCGACGTGATGATCGTAGATGCCGCGATCAGGCTTGATCAGGCCGATCTCGCCCGAAATGGTCACCCCGCGCGGACGGTTGAGGAAGTCGAAACGCTGCCGGGCTTCGGCGAGCGTATCGGAGGCGAAGTTGGTCAGCATGGTGACGTCGTGGCCGGTGTCGATCAGCTTCTCCATGATCTCAACGCTGTCCGCATAGGCGTGCGGCACCATCTCGTGCCAGAGGCGGCGGAAGCTGCGGATGTTTTCGGCATGGTCGGGATGTTCGGCGATCAGCAGGGCTTCGGCTTCCTCCCATGCCCGCCCTCGATCCTGCTCGATGTTCCAGTCATGCGTGCAGACATTGTCGAAGAACCACTTTCTCTCCTCGGCATCCGGAATGAGACGGCTGAACGGAAGGTTCGGGTCATAGTGGATCAGCACTCTGCCGATGTCGAAAACGATGTGGCGGATTTCAGTCATTCTGTCCTCATTCAATGCAATTCAATGCGGGCGCTGCTTTTTGGTCGCGCCCGGTATCGCCGCTTCGATTACCTTTTTCATGACAGTGGGTAAGGCTTCCCCGGAAATTTCATGGGCCAGTGACCAGAAATGCCCCGCCGGAGCAGCGCCTTCCGCCACCGATTTGAACACGTCGAGTTCAAGCCCGAAATGGGTAAAGACGTGGCCAATCCGCCCGGCGGGCCGCCAGTCGCCGGGAAAGGGGGCTGCCGCATCCGTGGTGGCGCCGTCAATCCGTGCTGTCCAGCCGGTCGTCGGCACCTCGGTCATGCCGCCGAGCAGGCCTTTTTCCACACGTTTTCGCAAAAGAATGGCGCCGTCGGCCCTGACGGCGACAAAGGCGGCGCCACGCCGCAATGGCTTTTCCGCCTTCGGCAGGCGCACCGGAAAATGCTCGGGGTCGCCCGAGACAGTGGCGCTGCAATCGTCTCGCAGCGGGCACAGCATACAGCGCGGCCGGCGTGGCGTGCAGATCGTCGCGCCCAGATCCATCATCGCCTGGGCGAAATCGCCCGGTCTGGTCGCTGGAACCATGCGCTCGACATAGGCGCGTATGTCTGCCTTGGCTTCGCTTAGCGGCGTAGCGATCGAGAACAGCCGGGAAACCACACGCTCGACATTGCCGTCGACGACCGCGGCTGGCTGGTCGAAGGCGATCGCCGCGATCGCCGCCGCCGTGTAGGCGCCGATGCCGGGCAGCTCTCTCAAGGCAGCTTGCGTATCCGGAAACCTGCCGCCTTGCCGTGCGACGAGATCGGCGCAGGCCTTTAGATTGCGCGCGCGGGAATAGTAGCCGAGCCCGGCCCAGGCCTTCATGACATCTTCGGTCGGTGAAGCGGCCAACGCCTCGACATCCGGCCATTTCTGGACAAAGGCCCGGAAATACGATTTTACCGCTTCCACCGTGGTCTGCTGCAGCATGACTTCGGAAAGCCAGATGCGGTAGGGATCGGGACGCACCCCGCGTGCCAGCTCGCGCGGCGCAATGCGCCACGGCAAGTCGCGGTGATGCGCGTCGTACCAGGCGAGCAGGCGGGACGCGATCTCGGCGCTCTCCCCCGATGCAGCCTTGCTGCTATCGTCGGACGCAGCTTTGCTGCTGTCTCTAGACGCGGCTCTGCCGCTGTCTCCGGATGCGGTCTTGCGGGTCTGGTCGTGCAGTGCCATTGATCGAGGACTGGCCTAGCCGATGCTTGGTGAAGGTCGTGACTGGAGAACGCACATGGCAGGGAAAAGGCCCTTCGGCAATCCCGTTCCGGTGAGTGATCTCGCAACCCAGATCCTCGATCCGGTGTTGCGCAAGCGGGCCGGCATGTCGATCGGGCTCGTGCAGTCTTGGGAGGAGATTGCCGGGCCTCGGCTCGCCAGCCGTTCGCGCCCTGAAAAGATCCAGTGGCCGCGGCGCATGCATGAAGACGATCCGTTCGAGCCGGCGGTGCTGGTCATCGCCTGCGAAGGCATGGCCGCGCTCCATCTGCAGCACGAAACCGGCGAGATCATCAACAGGGTCAATGCCTTCCTCGGCTTCAACGCTATCGGCCGGATCAGAATCGTGCAAAAGCCGGTGACGGCGGACAAGGGGCGGCCTAAACCAAGCTTCCGGCCGCTGACTGCGGCCGAGAAGGTGAAGCTGTCAGGCACTGTCGGAATGATCGAGGATGACGGGCTGCGTGCTTCGCTGGAGCGGCTCGGCGCCACCATTCTCGGTCAAAAGAAGGTATAATCTCGCGCTTTCGTGATCGCGCACACAAAGTTTGGCGATTGGAATGGGGACGGCGATGCCTTAATTCGCGCCAACTCTCGCCTTTTCTAGCCTTTGCATTGCAAAATCCAACCATTGTCAGGTGATTCGTATGACCCGTCCTTTGTCCCGCAGAAACCTCCTGTCGTCGCTGGCCGCCATTCCGGCGGTGGCTCTGCTCGCCGCCTGCAGCGACTCGGGCGAGAAGGCCGTCGCGCAGGATGCGGCTCCCGCCGATGCGATGAAGCCGGCCGATCCGGCGAAGCCGACAACGCCGGCCGCGGTCAAGGCGCCTGAGGCCCAGGGCACGGTGGACATGGCGGCCTTGCTGAAGCCAGGCGCGCTGCCCGACGCGCAACTGGGCAAGGACGACGCGAAAGTCACAATCGTCGAATATGCCTCGATGACCTGCCCGCACTGCGCGCATTTCCACGAAACCACCCTCCCGGAGCTGAAGACGAAATATATCGACACCGGCAAGGCCCGCCTTATCCTGCGCGAATTTCCGTTCGACCCCAGCGCTGAGGCCGGTTTCATGCTGGCGCGCTGCTCCAAGGACAATTATTTCCCGATGGTAGACGTTCTGTTCAAGCAGCAGGCGAACTGGGCAGGAGTTGCCAATACCAAGGATGCCCTGCTGCAAATCTCCAAGATGGCCGGTTTTACACAGGAGTCCTTCGAGGCCTGCTTGACGGACCAGAAACTTCTGGACGATGTGAGGTCGGTCCAGAAGCGCGGCGCCGATGAATTCAAGGTCGACTCGACGCCGACCTTCTTTATCAACGGAAAGACCTACAAGGGGGCGCTGTCGATTGAGGAAATATCGGCCATCATCGACCCTCTGCTCTGACGTTTCCGCAGCGCCGAAGCGGCTGCGCTTCGGGCTGCGCAGCTTTTTGCTGTGCCGCGGATTCTCTTCGCAAAACCGCGGAACACTTTTGCGGAACTTGGCTATGGGGCGGCGCGAATGAAGTTCTCGCGCCTTCGCCTGCTCGGGTTCAAGTCCTTCGTCGAACCCGGCGAGTTCGTCATCGAACGCGGCCTGACCGGCATCGTCGGGCCGAACGGCTGCGGCAAGTCGAACCTTGTCGAGGCTTTACGCTGGGTGATGGGCGAAAGCTCGTACAAGAACATGCGCGCGTCCGGCATGGACGACGTCATCTTTTCCGGTTCCGGAACGCGTCCGGCCCGCAACACCGCTGAAGTCACGCTTTTCCTCGACAACAGCGACCGTACCGCGCCTTCGGCTTTCAATGACGCAGACGAGTTGCAGGTTTCGCGCCGCATCGAGCGCGAGGCCGGTTCGCTCTACCGCATCAATGGCAAGGAAGCCCGCGCCAAGGACGTGCAGCTGCTTTTCGCCGACCAGTCTACCGGCGCGCGCTCGCCTTCGATGGTCGGGCAGGGCCGCATCGGCGAGCTGATCCAGGCAAAGCCGCAGGCGCGCCGCGCGCTTCTGGAAGAGGCGGCCGGCATTTCGGGCCTTCACACACGCCGCCACGAGGCCGAGC
>NZ_RZTI01000138.1:0-15630 GCF_003997275.1 Mesorhizobium sp. M6A.T.Ce.TU.002.03.1.1 | reverse complement strand
AGTCCACGCACGCGCATTGCCTCGGCGCAGCGAGCGCGCTTGAAATGATCGCCTGCGTGATGGCAATCCAAGAGGACGTCGTGCCGCCGACCGCCAACTATCGCGAGCCAGATCCCGCTTGCGACCTTGACATCACGCCCAATGTGCCGCGCGAGCGCAAGGTGCGCGTCGCCATGAGCAACGCCTTCGCCATGGGCGGCACGAACGCAGTTCTGGCATTCAGGCAGATTTAGAAGCCATGCAAGACGCCTCATTTGAGGTCACCTGTCGTATCTAGCTGCTTGCCGGACCACTATGTGAAGCGAGCGCTATTGGCTGCCTCTGCGATGCGGGAATTGGCAGCGGACGTCTCACGATCAAACAGGCATCTGCTTGTAGAATTCTTTTAATCGTGAAGCGGCGCGAGTGCGCTATCCGTTGAGGTGAGCAAGGCCGGCGCCCTGGGTGAGCTCTGGTGTCGGGTGGTGGAAAGTACAGGGGGAGCTGTGTGGCCACCTCTTTCTCGGCCTCGACGATGTGCGAAGGAGCCTGTGCGGCGAACGGGCCGACGCCCCAGGCTCAGAACCTGGGCGAACCTAACTCCCGCCAAAGGACAGCCCAGAGCTGGATACACGAAAAAGATACTGAACCCGCGAATCAGATTCTGATCAATCGTCGTGTCTGAGCTCCGCTCGGCTCTTACGGAGATAATCGCGCGGCCCGGCAACGGCCGCGCGTGCCGCGGTCGTGAGCTTTGCGCTTCGTCAGAAGTGCCTCGAGCGTGACGACGATAATTGACCAGCCATATGGAACGCATTCGCCCAGTTATCCAAAGCGTGGATACCTTTCATCTAAACAAAGGATTTTACCGTTTTTGCTGCAGGTCCCATAGAAGCGCTTCAAGTTGGAAAGATAGGTAGTTCCGATGGTTGCGTTGGATCCGAGGAGCATCATCTGGTGTGCGGGGCGTACAAAGTCAGTCGCATCTGCATTGCGGCTTGGTCTTTCGGCGGTCTCCACAAGTTACGCCGCGTTGGCGCGACACCAATTATTTAACCAATGCTTGGACATTTATCTCAACCAGACAGCTACAAGGTGAGGTCTTCCATGCGCCCGAATGTCGAGTGGAAGTTGTGCTGGGAAAATGAGTTGCAACTGGCCGACCATGTCGAACTCTCCGACTTTTTTCGAAAGACCTATGGACGGACTGGCGCCTTCAACGCGGAGCCATTCGAAGGCGGCCGCAGTTGGGCCGGCGCGAGGCCGGAATTCCGCGCAATCGGCTACGACGCGCATGGGGTAGCGGCTCACATCGGCATGCTGCGGCGCTTCATCAAAGTTGGCGAGGTCGACTTGATCGTCGCTGAATTGGGCCTGTACGCGGTTCGTCCGGATCTTGAAGGGCTCGGAATCGGTTTTTCGATGCGCGTGGCGTACCCAGTGCTCCATCAGTTGGGTGTTCCATTCGCTTTCGGCACGGTTCGGCACGCGCTGCGAAACCATGTCGAAAGATTCTGCAGAGCCGGCCTCGCGAACATTGTGTCGGGCGTTCGCGTACGGTCGACCCGTCCAGACGTGCATCCCGACCTGCCGCCCACGCGCCTGGAAGACGTACTCGTGTTGGTTTCGCCGATCGGACGCTCGATGGACGAGTGGCCGTCCGGTACCCTGATCGACCGGAACGGTCCGGAACTATGAAGCCTCTGGACTACATATGCGAAGGGCAGAGTGACAATGCCGATGGCATTGCAGAGCGCAGCGTCTATCTGACGTTTGACGACGGTCCCAATTCATTTTTCACACCGCAGATACTCAATGTGCTGGCGCAACATCAGGTGCCGGCGACCTTCTTCGTTGTTGGGGCCTACGCGGCCGACGAGCCGGAACTCGTTCGCCGAATTATTACAGACGGGCACGGTATAGCCAACCACACGATGACTCATCCGGACCTGGCTAAATGCGGGCCCGTCGAAGTCGACCGCCAGATAGTTGAGGCAAACAGAGTCATAGGGATGGCTTGCCCGCAGGCCATGGTTCGGTACTTTCGTGCACCGTATGGCATCTGGACCGAAGAAGTAATCGCTGCATCAGCGGGTGCGGCATTGGCGCCCGTCCATTGGTCCATTGATCCACGCGACTGGTCTCGCCCCGGCGTTGACGCCATCGTCGACAGAGTGCTCGCCGATATCCGGCCGGGCGCAATCGTGCTGTTGCACGACGGGTGCGCTCCCGACGAATTGCAACCAGGCAATCAAGCCAGTCTGCGCGACCAGACGGTGACAGCGTTGTCACGCCTAATTCCAGAATTGCACGGCCGCGGATTTGTAATCCGATCACTTCCTCAACATCCCTGAACAAACAGAGATCCTATGGACCTTCTCACCACAGCCAGTACTGTTGCCGTTTCGTCTTATGCGGTGCTCTCGACTGTTTACAGAGGCATGCAAGCGGTCTACTCCCAACCGGAAAATGTTACGCCGCCGTCGGAAAGCTTGTTCGGATCCGACCGTTGGCCGAGCGTGGATGTCATCATCCCCTGCTACAATGAGGACCCGCGCACACTCGCGGCGTGTTTAGCTTCCATCGCAATTCAAGATTACGCCGGAACATTTCAGGTCTATCTGGTTGACGACGGTTCTGGAAATCGTAATGCCGTCATCCCGGTACATCACGCCTACGAGGGCGACCCGAGATTCAATTTCATTCTGCTCCGCGAGAATGTTGGCAAACGCAAGGCGCAGATCGCCGCCATCCGCCGCTCATCTGGAGATTTCGTGCTCAGCGTCGACTCTGACACGACACTTGCGTCCGACGTGATCACGAAGCTTGCAGTAAAAATGCGGGATCCCATGGTCGGAGCGGCCATGGGCCAGCTGACGGCATACAACCGCAGCGACACTTGGTTGACCCGATTGATCGATATGGAATACTGGCTGGCTTGCAATGAGGAGCGCGCGGCGCAAGGTCGCTTTGGTGCGGTCATGTGCTGCTGCGGCCCATGTGCAATGTACCGCCGGTCTTGTCTCCTTTCTCTGCTGGATCAATACGAGACGCAGCTGTTCAGGGGGAAACCAAGCGACTTCGGTGAAGACCGTCATCTTACGATCCTCATGCTGAAAGCAGGCTTTCGAACCGAGTACGTTCCAGGTGCCGTCGCGGCGACAGTCGTTCCGGACAAGATGGGACCTTATTTGCGCCAACAACTCCGCTGGGCACGGAGCACTTTCCGGGACACGATGCTTGCGCGAGGTCTACTGCGTGGCCTGGATCGCTATCTAACTTTGGATGTGATGGGAGAGAATCTCGGCCCATTGTTGCTCGGCATCGCGGTAGTAACGGCGCTCGGTGAGCTACTATTTTCACATACAGTAAATTGGTGGACGGTGCTGGCTATTGTCACCATGACCATAATCAGATCTACGGTGTTATCTTTCCGCACTCGGCAGCTTCGATTCATCGGCTATTCAATGCACGCGTTAATCAGGATATTCCTGTTGATCCCCTTGAAGGCTTACGCCCTGTGTACATTGAGCAATAGCGATTGGCTGTCGCGTAAAAGTGTTCCCCTGCCCAACAGAAGCACAAAGGAAATCACAAGCGCGATGCCGCTTGCCGGAGCAAATGCTGCGGGCAATTCTGGAATTGCCGAGTCACTTCATACTGCAGATCTTTCGCTCACAGCTGGTGAAGTCTGACGGCCTTGCAGCGCCGGGTGACCGAGTAAGTTGTGTCAGTCGACACGTGGTGAAGCTTGTCGAGTTACCTATGGTCAGAACGGGAACTATCTGGAAGCGACACGTGGCATCTTGACGTTAATTCTTTGGCGGAAGCGATACACGCGTCGCTCCGGCCGCGACTATCCAAAGGTGCCATCTCAAGGCGGTGGCCTGCTCTGAACCAGATTCGTAAGTAAGCTGCCGGTGGCCAATCGGACTCATTCCGCTTGAGATAGACGCATGTCCAATGTAGCAATCGACCTTACCGGCGTAACCAAATTATTCGGAAACAAGCTCGTTGTGGACGGGCTGTCCTTCACCGTTGCATCGGGAGAGTGCTTCGGTCTGCTGGGGCCGAACGGCGCAGGCAAGAGCACGATTGCGCGTATGCTCCTCGGTATGACCCGGCCTGACGCGGGTGATATAACAGTCCTCGGTCTACCAGTGCCGGCACGCAGCCGCTTGGCCCGCAAGGGCATAGGCGTGGTCCCGCAGTTCGACAATCTCGACCTGGAATTTACGGTACGTGAGAACCTGTTGGTGTTCGGGCGCTACTTCGGCATGAGAACAAGAGAGATCAACGCCGTCATCCCACGGCTCCTCGAGTTCGCTCGCCTTGAGAGCAAGGCGGATTCACGTGTCGGCCTGCTATCCGGCGGGATGAAGCGGCGCCTGACGCTGGCACGTGCTCTGATCAACGACCCCCAGTTGCTTGTGATGGATGAGCCCACGACCGGCCTCGACCCGCATGCCCGCCATCTGATCTGGGAGCGACTTCGTTTCCTGCTGGCGAGCGGAAAAACGATCATTTTGACCACCCATTTCATGGAAGAGGCTGAGCGGCTTTGTGATCGGCTGTGTGTTCTCGAGCGGGGACGCAAGATCGCCGAGGGCAGTCCTCATGCGCTGATCGACGAGTACATTGGGTGCAACGTGATCGAGATCTTCGGCGGCAATCCACAGGAGCTGATTTCGCTGATCAGGCCGTACGTTCAGCGTATCGAGGTAAGCGGCGAGACGCTCTTTTGCTATGCGCCTGATCCGGAGGATGTGCGCATCCAGCTTCGCGGTCGAGCGGGTCTGCGTATTCTGGAGCGTCCACCCAGTCTGGAGGACGTTTTCTTGCGGCTAACCGGACGTGAGATGGAGAAGTGAGCAATGGGTGAACGTCTTGCGGCCGCTCTACCCGCCAACGCCTGGAACTGGATCGCGGTGTGGCGCCGCAATCATTTGGCATGGAAGAAGGTGGCATTTGCTTCAATGCTCGGCACCCTTGCTGATCCGATGATTTACCTTTTCGGGCTCGGCACTGGCCTTGGACTGTTGGTAGGCCGCATCGAAGGTGCATCCTACATCGCTTTTCTGGCAGCCGGCATGGTTGCGACAAGCGCGATGACAGCATCGACCTTCGAAACAATTTACGCGGTTTTCGGTCGAATGCGCGATCAGGGCACTTGGGAAGCAATCTTGCACACACAACTTACCCTCGGCGACATCGTTCTCGGTGAATTGACCTGGGCAGCCACAAAGGCCTTTCTGGCCGGTACGACAATTGCGATTGTTGCCGCCGCGCTAGGTTATGCCGCGTGGACGTCGGTTCTCTACGTGCTGCCGGTCATCGCTCTCACCGGGTTCGCCTTTGCGAGCCTGGCCATGCTCGTCATCGCGCTCGCGCCCAGTTATCACTATTTTATTTTCTATCAGACGCTTGTCATCACACCTATGCTGTTCCTTTCGGGCGCGGTTTTTCCAGTCGGCCAATTGCCAGGAGTGTTTCAGCAGATTGCGGCCTTCTCGCCGCTGGCGAATTCTATCGATCTAATCCGTCCGGTGATGCTCGGCCGCCTGGGCGACAATGTAGGGCTGCATATAGGCTCACTTTGCATGTTCGCTGTATTGCCTTTTTTTGTGTCGGCTGGACTGTTTCATCGACGACTAATGCGTTGACGCTTACCTACGCCCATCAACGAGAAGGAGGTCCGCAATGCCGGATTGCAAACTGCCCACAGCGGCCCGGAGGCATGCGTGTGCCAGGAATCGCGAGTGGTACAACAACGCCGAAGCCGGGCGCCACCCAGCCGCTGCAGGCACGCGCCCATCTTCGCGACCACACCTCGGAGTACAGGCTGGGTGGTGAGGCGCGGACCCACCCGGAGCGTTCAAGCGATAGCAGCCAAGCTTCTTGTGCGCGTCCCCAGACCGTCGCGGCCATTATTTAGTTGGATACACATGCAATGACCCACAACGAACCAACTCCTAAGCCTTTTGTGATCCTTGCTATGCCAAGGACCGGAACACACTATTTAGAAGAATTGCTAAACGAGCATCCGACCGTTTTGAGTAACGGTGAGTTGCTAAACGAATATGATCCCAATTGGCCCAGCACGGATCGCCTGCTAGGCACGGATCGCGAGCTTCTTGAGCTTGCCTATGTGCGCTGCCCTATGCGCGACTACAAGAATGTGACGCATCTTGGCTGCAAGATCAATGAACCTCAGTTTCGCGAGCGTCCAGCATTCTTTGCGGAATTAGCTCGTTGGCCAGCACTCAAGGTCATCCTCGTTGTTCGCCGAAACGTATTGGAATCGCTCCGATCCTTTGTGCAGGCCAGGGAAAGCGGTCAGTGGCTGAAGTTCAGCTCGGACAACGATACCGCTCGGCCACCGAGCGTCAGGTTGTCAATCGCTGACTGTGAGGCTTATTTCAAAGCCGCCGACGATTTTCACGCTCGCGTTATGGACTCCTTCACGTCGACCAACCTGCTTGTAATGGAATACGAGAGCCTTCTTCATGAACCTGCCCAATGCTTGGGAGCGGTTTGGGATTTCCTGGGCGTTCCAGCGCTTGAGCCATCAGATAACGCCATCCTGCAGCGCCAGGAAACGCGACCGCTGGATCAAACGGTGGAGAACTTTGACGAGTTGCGGATTCACTTCGCACGCGGACCTTATTCAAGATTTTTTGACCTCGGAGATTCGATGCGCTCCTACGCTTAATCGCTTGTCCCGCGTGCTCTGATGGGCGTGTAGGATATCCTACAGTTTGCGCGCATTCCGTCGCAAAACTGACCAACCAAAGTCACCAAGACGACAGATATCGGCCGGCATTCGATCTGCGGCGAACATCAAAGGCACGGCCGCAAGGCGACCTGGTCAATTCCCTCTCTGGCGAAGCACTTCTTCACGCGATCTTTGGCGAGCCTTGAGTGCAAATTCCGGCAAAGGTGGAGGGTTCCAGTGCGCAACCCGCACCAATCTCGCTGGACGGGACAGGCCTCCAGTTGGCACGGCGCTTGCTCCGAGATGACAGCAGCGCTCGACCGGAGCGCAGCATGGGAGAAGGAGGAGCCCCCACCCCGATCCGGTCAGGGAGAGAGAAACGGTGTTGGTTCCAAAAGTCCCCCGCGCGATCGCAGCGCCCCGCAAGCGCCATTTTGCCCGGACCTACGTGCAGGTGCTTGCCGCCATAGTCCTGGGTGCCGCAATTGGCTATCTCTATCCGGAAACCGGCCAGAGCCTGAAGCCGCTCGGCGATGCCTTCATCAAAGTCGTCAAGATGATTATCGCACCTGTCATCTTCCTGACAATTGCGACCGGCATTGCCGGCATGAGCGATCTGCAGAAGGTCGGCCGAGTTGCCGCCAAGGCGATGGTTTATTTCCTCACATTCTCGACGCTTGCACTCGTTGTCGGACTGATTGTCGCGAATATCGTTCAGCCTGGCGCCGGCCTCAACATCGATCCGGCCTCGCTCGATGTCCAAGCCGTTAAGGGCTATGTGGCCACGGCTCACGAGCAGTCCGTGACCAGCTTCCTGATGAACATCATCCCGTCAACGATTGCCAGTGCCTTCGCGGAAGGCGACATCCTGCAAGTCTTGTTCTTCTCGGTCCTGTTCGGCATTGCTTTGGCGATGACCGGAGAGACGAGCAGGCCGGTCGTTACCTTTCTCCAGGCGCTTACCGCCCCCATTTTTAAGCTCGTCGGCATTCTGATGAAGGCTGCACCCATCGGCGCCTTCGGCGCAATGGCCTTTACGATCGGCAAATACGGAATCGGTTCGGTGGCCAACCTCACGATACTGGTCGCGACGTTCTATCTTACCGCCTTCCTCTTCGTGTTCGGGGTTCTCGGCGCGGTCTGCCGCTACAACGGCTTCTCGATCTTTTCTCTTGTCCGCTACATCAAGGACGAGCTGCTGCTTGTCCTGGCAACGTCCTCCTCGGAGGCCGCGCTGCCCTCGCTCATGGAGAAGATGGAGAAGGCCGGCGCCGCGCGTTCGGTCGTAAGTCTCGTCATCCCTACTGGATACTCATTCAATCTGGACGGTACCAATATCTACATGACGATCGCCGCCCTCTTCATCGCGCAGGCGACGAACACAGATTTGTCAATTGCCGATCAGATCCTCCTGCTGCTAATTGCGATGCTTTCCTCGAAGGGTGCGGCAGGCGTCACCGGCGCCGGCTTCATCACATTGGCCGCTACTCTCTCTGTCGTGCCGAGTGTTCCCGTTGCCGGAATGGCTCTAATTCTTGGCGTGGACCGCTTCATGTCGGAATGCCGCGCGCTGACGAATTTAGTCGGTAATGCGGTGGCATCGCTCGTTGTCGCTCGCTGGGAAGGCGAATTGGACCAGTCACGGATGGAAGCCGCTTTCCGCGGTTAGGGTTACATCAAACTGGCTCCCCGCAAGCAAAATCGCAACAGCCCGACGTGTAAGTCGCGGCCTTGCCACAACAGTCGAATTGCCAGCCTCCAAAGAGCGCTGGAAATAGAGTACTAACGCAGTGAGTAATACAACACCATGAAGCCCCTAAGCAAACGAACGGTTCACGGAAACTCATCTGGGTGCGCATGGAGCGCTGTTCGTCGAATGCGCTATCAACCGCCGGGTGTGGGAACTATTTCAGCTTGCCGCCCCAAGCCGTCGCGGGAGCGCACCGGATGATGGAGGACCGGCCGATCAGAATCGCTAGGGGAAAGCGCGTCACAATTGCCGATCTCGCCCGCGAAGCCGGAGTCAGCGTAGCAACAGTCGATCGGGTTCTGAACGTCCGCCTTCCAGTGCGAGAGGAGACCGCCCAGCGGGTCCATGCGGCCGCGCACGCGATCGGCTATCATGCTGCCGGTCTCATCAAACAGCGCTTGCAGCAGCACCTGCCGCACTACAAGCTGGGCTTCATCTTGAGAAAACCTACCCACGATTTCTACCAAGATTTCGCTCGCAAGATCGAAGAGTCGGTCAGTATGGCTAAATCCTTCCACGGCCTTCCGATCATCGAGTTCGCGCAGTCACATTTGCCGCGTGACCTGCTCCCGCTTCTTAAGGACCTTGGGAGCCGCTGCCAGGCGATCGCCATGGTGGCGGCCGATCACCCGAAAATCACAGCATCAGTCGAGGAGCTCAAGGCGAAAGGTATCCCGGTATTTTCGCTGCTATCCGACTTCGCCGATGGCGTGCGCGAGGGCTACATCGGCCTCAACAACAGCAAGGTCGGACGGACTGCCGCTTGGGTGTTTTCCAAGGCCGCAAAACGGCCCGGCAAGGTGGCGGTGTTTGTCGGAAGCCATCGCTTCCAGGCGCATGCGACGCGGGAAACGGCCTTTCGTGCGTATTTTCGTGAGAACGCGCCAAAATTCGAGGTGCTTGATGCGCTCGTGAACCTTGATGAACGGCAGCTCACTTACGAAAAATTGCTGGATCTTATGCAGCGGGAACCAGAGCTCGTCGGCTTCTATATGGCCGGCGGGGGGATAGAGGGGGCAATTTCCGCGCTCCGAGAAGAGGGGAGCGGTCAGGATCTCGTCGCGATCGTGAGTGAAATGACGCCGCAGTCACGTGGGGCGCTTGCGGATGACATCTTGACGATGGCGGTCGGCACGCCAATGCGCCGACTTTGCCAGGAGCTGATAATGGCAATGGAGCGGGCCATCAAAGCCGGCGTCGCGGAGAGCCCGGGGCAGACATTTCTGCCGTTCGACATTTATCTTCCGGAAAATATTTGACCTTGATGGATTTCTATCATGAGCGCCCATTTTCCTTTCACCGATGAAAGGAAAGCTCGATTGACTCGGCCGTCTCTGTCCGATCTGTGAACCGGCGTGGTTCCGTCTTGAAAGAAGCCGGATGCCGAAATGGCAGCCGCGCTTCATGGAAGGAAAGTCAAGCAATGCGCCAGGTATCGCCCCGCTTTGCACTCGATCACATGGCGGCGCCCCGCCTTGACGTCAGTGCGCTTTTCGCGCTTGCCCGTGACCAAGGCCTGACCGACGTCCAAATCCGTTACCCTCATTTCAGCAATCCTGTCGCACGCGGCATTCCGGCTGCGGACGTTCGGTTTGCCGCTACCGAAGCGGGCGTCACGATCATCTCTGTCAACGCCTTGCAGCGGTTCAACGACTGGACTCCAACGCGTCAGGCCGAGGCAAGCAACCTCGCCGATTATGCGACGGCGTGCGGGGCGGAGACGCTCGTGTTGGTGCCGGCCAACCGCAGCTCGTGGCCCACCAATAGCGAGCGCCAGGACAATCTTCGTTTCGCTCTAAACGAGATCAAGCCAATCCTCCAGTCGCGGGGTCTGATCGGTCTCATCGAGCCGCTGGGTTTCCGAACCTGCTCGCTTCGATCAAAGAAGGAAGCGGCCGAGGCCGTTGCCGCGGTTGATGGCCAGTCCGTCTTTCGCCTCGTGCACGACACGTTCCACCACACCCTGGCCGGGGAGACATGCCTGTTCTGCGAGCTTACCGGCCTGGTGCACATTTCAAGCGTAAACGACCCGACCTTCTGGATTTACCCCGATCGCTTTCTTGCAGGTTCCGACAATGGCAGCCAGATTCAGGCGCTGCTGGATGGCGGCTACGCGGGACCTTTCTCGTTCGAGCTGGTCGAGGAAGTCCATTCTCTGGACGATCTCGCAGGCGCACTTGCCGCCAGCATCGACTTTATCCGGCGAGGGCTATTGTCGTCAGAGTAGATGGTGACAGGAGTAGTGACTATAGGTGCGCCTGAATTTTCCGTGGGTTCACAGCGGGGCAGCCATCCGAGATGCCTCCTGTATCATTATCTCCCGCATCCAGATGCTTGCCGGATCGCTATTGTGGAGGGCCGGCCATTGGAGGGTCTCGGTGAATGTGGGAAATGGCAGCGGAAGTTCGATAACCCGCAGGGGGAACGTTTTTTCGAAATGCCTGACCAGCCGTAAGGGCATGGTCGCTATACGAGCTGTGCCGGACACCATAGGTGGAATCATGCTGAAGCCCTGCACGGCGACCTCGACACGTCTCTTAAGGCCATGCTCAAGCAAAAACCATTCCTCGATAGACGGCTTCATCGTACGCCCGAACCTGACCGCGACGTGCCTCATCGACATGTATCTCTCGAATGTAAGCTGCTGTGGCAGCTGCTTGTTTGTGGGACAGCCTACGCACACGAGCTTCTCGTCAAACAGCGCAACGCTTGAATGCACACTCGACGTGAACATATCCGGTAGAATTAGAAAATCGACGTCACCGCGCCGGAGAAGCTCATCGGGGCTATCGTCGACAGGCAGCAGTTCGAAGCTGACGGCGGGGGCTTCCCGTGAAATACGCTCCACAAGCTTTTCGAAAAACACGAGCGTGACGAAATCGGAAAGAATGATCCTGAAGAGGCGATCGGCTCGAGCTGGGTCAAACGGATCCGAAGAAATAATCGAGCACTGGATGTGCTGGAGAGCGTCGCGAACTGCGGGGGCAAATGCTGCCGCACGCGGGGTTAGAAATCGTTCGCGACCTCTTATCGTAAACAGTTCATCGCGGAAATAATCGCGCAGTCGGGCGACGGCCGCACTCATGGCGGGCTGACTCAGGTTGATCCTGCGTGCCGCCGCCGAGAGATTACGCTCCGTCAGGAGTGCGTCGAGCACAACGAGGAGATTTAGATCAAGTCCTTTGAAACGCATGTCATCAGCCATCCATGGGATGGATGCCTTTAACCGAAACAAACGACTTTAACAATTTAGCATTCTTGCAATCTTTTGTCGCAAAAAGTTTATGATGGATGACGTAAAGGTCCGACATATGAGCCGCGTGATCTGCCGAAGCGAGCAATCGTTCGTACTGTGCAGGTCAGAGATTGGCAGTTTGAAACGCCGGGCCGATGGCGCCGGGCTATCAACCAGCGTCTTCGGCGGCCCCGACCTAGCTAGGCGTGGAACCTAATAGGGTGCACCCTTCCAGTCCGAGGCGACTGATGGGCGGTTTGATCCTAAGCTGCCGTGAGGCCTGTGCCAATTGTATCGGCGAAGCCAATGCAGCAGTCCGGCAGCGTTTTTGAGAGCTGTTGTAGGCTCGGCCTAAGCCCATTGGCGCAAGCCTGTCTGAACGAAGCGCTTGGCCTTGCCGCTATCCGGTATGTGATCTGTGGTGCCTTTTCGTCCTGCTGTTCTTGTTTTGGAACGCCCTTATGGTGAGCCCATCCGGGACGTGGGGCACCGGGAGCACAAAGGTGCAGGCAGGCCGTCAATAGACCGTGGGCTGAGAGCCCGAGCTCGTTACATGGCCGCCCCTCGCGACTTTCCCGGATGCGCTGCGAGCGCGGATCAGTAGATGTCGTGTTGCCCGCCAGCTCCCGTCTTTGACCGAGCCAAGAAGGAGGAACGGGCATGCTTATCATCGGACTGGATATTCACCGCGCCTTCGCCGAAGCAGTGGCATGGGAGGAGGGCAGGTTCAGGCGACTCGGCCGCGTCGACATGCGGCGCGATCTGCTGGCGGCGTTCGCCGCGAAGCTGTCGCCGAACGATGTCGGGGTGATCGAGGCCACCGGCAACGCGACGTCCGCTGCAGCTGTGGTTGCGCCGCATGTGAAGAAGGTGGGGATCGCCAACCCGAAACAGGTGTTTATCGTTGCCTATGCCAAGATCAAAACGACGATCGACGCCGACGTTCTTGCGCAGCTCTATGCCAGCGGCTTCTTGCCAGAAGTCTGGATTGCGGACGAGCCGACGCAGGCTCTGCGTCGACAGGTGACACGGCGCAATCAGATTGTCCGACAGAGATCTCGATTGAAGAGCGTCATCCAGTCGATCCTTCATAGCCACCTGATCCCGTCCTGCCCGCATGCCGACCTGTGCGGCGCCAAGGGTCGGACCTGGTTAATCGAGCAGGTCGTACCGCAGGACGAGCGCCTCGCGATCGATGGGCATCTGCGCGAGTTCGACCGATTGGGCGAAGACCTCCAGGTCATCGAACGCGATCTTGTCCGCTCGGCTCTCGAGGATGAAGGCGTGAAGCGGCTGATGACCATTCCCGGCGTCGACATCACCGTCGCGCTGGCGATGAAGGCGGCGATCGGCGACGTGTCGCGCTTCGACGATCCGCAGAAGCTCGTGACCTATCTCGGGTTGAACCCAAGCGTCCGGCAGTCCGGCCAGGTCCGGCCTACCATGGGCGGATCACCAAGCAAGGCCGTGGTCATGCGCGCGGCATGCTCGTCGAGGCGGCCTGGGCGGCCGCTCGTGCTCCCGGACCGTTGCGAGCCTTCTCCCTGCGGCGTGCGAGCCCGGCGCGGACAGCATGTCGCGGCCGTGGCAACCGCACGCAAACTCTCTGTCGTGATCTGGCATCTGTTGAGAAGGGCGAGAGTTACGCGTGGGCTCGACCCTCCCTGCATGCCAAGAAGCTTGCGCGATGTGGAACTCAAGGCCGGGAGCAAGGCTGTGCGCGGCCAAAAGGGAGCGCACGCCTACAACATAAAGAGCCACCGGGAAGAAGAGCGCCGCTGGGTGGAGCAGGCCGAGGGCGCCTATGCACGCCTCGTCGCCGGTTGGAACCCACGAGGTCCGAAGAGGGTAGGCACGGATGCCGCAAACGAGGCGCGACGATAGAAGCTGCGCGGCAGGGCTCTCATCTCGGACCCTGCTCTTCGCCACGCGGTCGTCCGTGCGCGACAGGAGAATAGCGCAGATTTATCAAAAAGGCTCTTGTCGATCACATCAGTGGTCTTGGGCGCTGTACGGCCGGGTGAAGACTTTGCAGGTGGCCCGGAAAGCGTTTGACCTGTAGCGAAGCAATTGTCGTCATTACGCGCTCGACCCGGGCGCCCAGCTTGGCATAAGGGCTACGTGGCCTCAGGAAGCGTCGCCAATGCAGACCATGGACGAATTCCCAGCCGATGCCGAGATGCCGGTCGACCGTGCCTGTCGCCGTCCGGTGATGCGATGCCCCCGAGCGGATGAGTTCGCCCCGGATGCTCCCGGTCACGACGCACGGGTTCGGGTTCCAAGGCGCTCAGTTTTGTTCGCGCCCAATCGGTGTAGGACGCGGCAGAAATACGAGCGTGACGAAACCGGAAAGAATGATCCTGAAGCGGCGATTCGGTAGAGCCGGGTCAAACTATCCGACGAAATAAACGAGCACTGGATGGGCGGGAGAGCGTCGCGAACTGGAGGGCAAGAGCTCCCGGACGCAGCGTTAAGTTTGAATACCTCCGCGGACATGGTCGCGAGCTCATCGCGCAAATAATCGAGCAGCCGAGCGCCGGCCGCACTCATGACCGGCTGGGCTCGGTTAATCCTGCATGCCGCGCCCATGAGGTTGCGCTCTGTCGGGAGTGCGTCGAGCACAACGAGGAGATGTAGTTCACGACCTTTGAAACGCGTGGTCAACTATCCAAAGTGTGGATGCCTTTCATCGAAACAAACGATTTCATCAATGTTCTGGAATCCTGCATGGGCAGAAGCACCTGACGCACACCGATGCCCCACTGCCTCATAGCGTGGCGAGCGTCTTAAGAAACCGCCCGAAAGGAGATTTTCATGCGCTCTACCGGGCAGTGGAGTGCTGGGAAAGGGAGTTGCAACTGACCGGCCATGTCAAACTGTCCGACTTCTTCCGAGCCTATGGACAGACTGGGAGACGCGCACGGTGTAGCGGCTCACATCGTCATACTGCACCTACGCCACACACCGGCCGGACCTGATCCGGCTTTATGAGCATTGGGCTTTGTCAGACGCACAAGCGTCGTGGCTTTCGCGACGCGGCGCGCCTCAGGAACTGAGCCGCGTCCAGGTCGAAACGCGGGAAAGAAAGACAGGAAACAGAATGGCCGATCAATTCGCAACGGACGTCATTGCCCTGATCAAGAAACGCGCCGAGTCGGAGAGCGGTGAGGGAATGCCTGCGTCATTCGTCGGCGAGATAACAATCGCCACGGAACTGGACGCGCTCGGGTTCGATTCGCTGGGTTTGGCGGACGTCCTCTGGGATGTGGAGCAGGCCTACGGCATCAAGATCGACATGAACACGGCCGATGCCTGGTCCAATCTCAAGAATGTCGGCGACGTCGTGGAAGCCGTCCGCGGCTTGCTTGCGAAGGAGGCTTGAATGGACAGGCGCGTCGTTATCACCGGAGTGGGCGGCCTGTGCGGACTGGGCACTGACGCCGCCTCTATGTGGAAAGAGATGCGCGAAGGCCGCTCCGCCATCGGCCCGCTCGCCAATTCCGAGCTTCATGACCTGGAGGGCATGACCGGCGCTGAGATCAAGGCGCTGCCCGAGCACGACATCGATCGCAAGCAGCTCGTCTCCATGGCCCGCTTCAGCTTGCTCGCCGTGCTTGCAGCGCGCGAAGCCATGCGGCAGGCCGGACTTTCCTGCGACGAAGGGAATGCCCATCGCTTCGGCGCTACAGTGGGCGTCGGCGGCTTGGGCTGGGATGTAATGGAGGAAACTTACCGGGCCCTCCTTTTGGACGGCGCGAGGCGAGTTGGCATCCTCGCTGTACCCAAAACGATGCCAAGCGCCGCCGCCGGCCAGGTGAGCTTGCGCCTCGGCTTGCGCGGGCCGGTGTTCGGGGTGACCTCCGCATGTGCCTCGGCCAACCATGCGATCGCCTCGGCGGTGGATCAGATCAAGCTGGGCCGGGCCGACGTAATGGTTTCCGGGGGCAGCGA
>NZ_RZTI01000137.1:0-15633 GCF_003997275.1 Mesorhizobium sp. M6A.T.Ce.TU.002.03.1.1 | reverse complement strand
CAGCCAGATCGACGACTATTCCAAGCTCGCCGATACGGTTGCCTCGCATCTTGCCATCAAGATCCCCGAAAAGCAGGAGATGCTGGCCACGCTTTCGGTCAAGGAGCGGCTGGAAAAGGCGATGGGCTTCATGGAAGCCGAAATCTCCGTCCTGCAGGTTGAGAAGCGCATCCGTTCGCGCGTCAAGCGCCAGATGGAGAAGACCCAGCGCGAATACTACCTCAACGAGCAGATGAAGGCGATCCAGAAGGAGCTCGGCGAGGGTGAGGACGGCCGCGACGAGGCCGCCGAGATCGAGGCGCGCATCAAGAAGACCAAGCTCTCCAAGGAGGCCCGCGAAAAGGCGGAGGCCGAACTGAAGAAGCTGCGGACGATGTCGCCGATGTCGGCTGAATCGACCGTCGTGCGCAACTATCTCGACTGGATCCTTTCGATACCGTGGGGCAAGAACTCCAAGGTCAAGCAGGACCTGTCCTTCGCGCAGAATGTGCTCGACACCGACCATTTCGGCCTCGACAAAGTCAAGGACCGCATCGTCGAATATCTCGCCGTGCAGAGCCGCCAGAAGAAGCTGAAGGGACCGATCCTGTGCCTCGTCGGACCTCCCGGCGTTGGCAAGACCTCGCTCGGCAAGTCGATCGCCAAGGCGACCGGCCGCGAGTTCATCCGCATGGCGCTGGGCGGCGTGCGCGATGAGGCCGAAATCCGCGGTCACCGGCGCACCTATATCGGCTCGATGCCCGGCAAGGTCATCCAGTCGATGAAGAAGGCGAAGAAGTCCAACCCGCTCTTCCTGCTCGACGAGATCGACAAGATGGGCCAGGATTTCCGCGGCGATCCGTCATCGGCTTTGCTCGAGGTGCTCGACCCTGAGCAGAACTCGACGTTCATGGACCATTACCTCGAGGTTGAATACGACCTGTCGAGCGTGATGTTCGTGACGACCGCGAACACATTGAACATCCCTGCGCCCTTGATGGACCGCATGGAGATCATCCGTATCGCCGGCTACACCGAGGACGAGAAGATCGAGATCGCCAAGCGCCACCTGATGCCTAAGGTGATCCGCGATCACGCGCTGCAACCGAAGGAGTTTTCCGTCGGCGAGGACGCGATCCGCGGCATCATCCAGACCTACACCCGTGAGGCGGGCGTCAGGAGCCTGGAGCGCGAGCTGATGAAGCTCGGCCGCAAGGCGGTGACCGAGATCCTGAAGACGAAGAAGAAGACGATCGACATCACGGCAGACAATCTTGCCGATTATCTTGGTGTCGCGCGCTTCCGCTTCGGTCAGGTCGAGGCCGACGATCAGGTCGGCGTCGTCACCGGGCTCGCCTGGACGGAAGTCGGCGGCGAGTTGCTGACGATCGAAGGCGTCATGATGCCCGGCAAGGGCCGCATGACGGTGACCGGCAATCTGCGCGACGTGATGAAGGAATCGATCTCGGCGGCGGCCTCCTATGTCCGCTCGCGGGCTATCGATTTCGGCGTCGAGCCGCCGCTGTTCGACAAGCGCGACATCCACGTCCACGTGCCCGAGGGCGCAACGCCCAAGGACGGACCGTCGGCGGGTGTGGCGATGGCGACGGCGATCGTCTCGGTGCTGACCGGCATCCCGGTCAGGGCCGATGTGGCGATGACCGGCGAGATCACGCTGCGCGGCAGGGTGCTGCCGATCGGCGGGCTCAAGGAGAAGCTGCTTGCAGCACTTCGCGGCGGCATCAAGAAGGTGCTGATCCCGGAAGACAACGCCAAGGATCTAGCGGAGATTCCGGACAACGTGAAGAACGGCATGGAGATCATTCCGGTCGCGCGGGTCGGCGAAGTGTTGCGCCATGCGCTGGTGCGTATGCCGGAGCCGATCGAGTGGGTCGAGCCGGTCAATGCGCCGGCTGCGGTGGATGCCGGAGACGACGCCAGCAAGTCGCTGGCTCATTAGATCTTGCTAAAGTTGCAATGCACAAACAGAGAGCCGGGCCTTGAGCCCGGCTTTTTCATGTGAAAAACCCCGGAATTCCGGGGTTTTTTCGATTTTTTTCACGCTTTTCGACTTGGTTGCGGAAGCGCTTCTTTCTAAAGTCCGTTTCCTGCCGGATGAGTCGTACGTTCCGGTTTTCTCATGGAAGGGAATTTTTATGAACAAGAACGAACTGGTGTCCGCTGTCGCCGATGCCGCGAGTATTTCGAAGGGTGACGCGCAGTCGGCGGTTGATGCGGTGTTTTCCGTGATCACCGGCGAACTGAAGAAGGGCGGCGATGTCCGGCTTGTCGGCTTCGGAAATTTCACCGTGTCAAAACGCGCCGCGTCGACCGGCCGCAACCCGCAGACCGGTGCGGAAGTGAAGATTCCGGCGCGCACCGTGCCGAAGTTTTCGGCCGGCAAGGGCCTCAAGGACGCAGTAAACTAAGCGCCTTCTTACCCTTTTCAGAGATCAGAAAAGCCGGGCATGCCCGGCTTTTCTTTTGCGTCCGATTAAAGTGTCGGACCAAAGGTGAATGGTTCCGGAGCCGGCAATGGGAGTATCGCGCCGACGCCTAATGCATGTCGCGCAAAAGTGCGCAGCGGTTTTGCGATAACGATATGCATAGAAACAAGGGTTTAAAGCGCGTCGCATGAATCCGTTCGAACGCGACGCGCTTTGGGGCAACCCGGCCACCAATTGTCCTCTGCTCCCCAGTCGTGTAACGCCGTTCCTCCGGCACGAAGGGACGACCACATCTTGCAGAAGGTAGAAGAACTGATTGATTGGCTTGCCGATGACAAGGTCGGCCGGCTTTATGTCGCGGTGCTCGTCATCGCTCTTTATTTCGCCTTCCAAACCGCGACGCTGTCGCTGCTTGGCCTTTGGGCAGGCAACGGCGTGAACATCGACGATGCCGAGCAACTGATCTATCTGCCGCATCTCGCCGCCGGCTATGGTGGTTCACAGCCACCGCTCTACAACTGGATTGCCTGGACAATAAGCCAAGGGTTCGGGACGAGCATCGTCAGCCTCAAGCTCGTCAGATATGTCCTGCTTTTCGTCGGCTTTGCCGCCAGCCATGCTGCGATGCGCAGGCTTGGCTATAAGCAGGTCACTGCCGCCGCCGCTATGTTCGGACTAATGACGGTGCCGCTGCTATTTTGGGAAGCGCAACACAGCTTGACGCATTCGGTAGCCGCCTTCGCCTTTTGCGCGGTCACGCTGCTCGCCTTCGCCCATCTCGTCCATGTCCGGACGCCGCTGGCCTATGCGAGCTTCGGCCTGGCGGCCGCACTGGCCACGCTCGCCAAGTTCAATGATGTCCTCATGCTGGCAGCGCTGCTCTCGGCGGCGATGACTGTGCGCGCCTATCGACCAGCGCTGGTTTCACCATGGATACTGCTCAGCATGGCGGTCTTCGTGCTTGTTCTGACCCCGACGACAGTTTGGAGCTACTACCATTCGGACGCAATTTTCGCCCGTATATCCAAGTTTGGCATAGCCGATGATGACGACGGAATGATCGGCATCCGCGGCGAGGGGTTGTTCAAAATCATATATGCCACCGCGTCATTCGGCATCGTGACTCTAGTCATCTACGTCCTCGGCTTCGTTTGGAAACGGAGTTTCCCCCGACGGCAGGACGCCTTCAATGCACCGCGGGACAAGTTGCTTGAGCGTGCATTGCTGATAGGCCTTCTTGCTGTGCTGCTGCTGGTGCTGGCAAGCGGTAGCACGTCGTTGCGCAACCGCTGGCTGCTGCCGGTTCTTTTCCTGCTGCCGCTCTATCTTGCCGCACGCATGGAAAAGCTGGGCGAGTTCGGCCGAGAGGTTCAGCGCTTCGTGATCGCCTTGGCTGTCGTTACAGCTCTGCTTGTGACACCGTTCACTTGGTATGCGCAACTGATGGGCGGGGAAGGCAAATCTCGCACCGCAAGGCTGGACTTCAAAGAACTCTATCACGACCTGCGGGCCACCGGGCCGGTGCGCACGATCCTCGGCAATTCCTCTTGGGTCGGAAATTTCCGTCTTGCTGAGGGCGACCTCGTGCTGCTCAATCCCGAAGTTCCGGAGCTGAAAGAGCTACTCCAGGACCCTGCGGTGTTGATGTGGCTGGACGAAAACCGGCCCGATCCGGCATTAGTAGAGATCTTGCGGCAAGCAGACTACGAACTCAGCAGCCAAACCGGCACGCTGATCGGGAAAGAGCTGTTCGGATCCGTGTCGGGCAGGCGCATCTATTTCGCCCGCCTGCACAAGCGCGGTTCGGCAGGCAAAAGCGTCCAAGATTGAATGCAGTCAGGGATTTGCCGCTTGTACCCAAGCGAGGCCGCAGGTGTCGAGCCGATGAAAGCAGGCGGCTTTATGCCGTCGGCGCATCGGCGCGCATCAGCCCTTCCTTCTTGAGGTCGGCCCAGAGTGCCGAAGGCAGCTTCGCGTCGAGCAGCGAGCGGTTGCTTTCGACCTCGCTCGGCCGCTGGCCGCCGGGGATCACCGACACGACCGAAGGGTGCAGCAGCGGAAATTGCAGTGCCGCCTCGATCAGGCGCACGCCGTGGCGTTTGCAGACGGCCTCGATGCGCGTGACGCGGTCGAGAATGTCCTGCGGCGCCTCGGAATAATTGTAGTAGGCGCCGGGCTTCGGTCCGGTTGCCAGGATCCCGGAATTATACGGCCCGCCGAGAACGATGCCGATGCCGCGCTTCTGGCATAGCGGCAGGAAGGATTGCAGCGCTTCCTGCTCCAGCAGCGTATAACGCCCGGCAAGCAGGAAAAGGTCGAAGTCGCCACGTTCGGCAAGTGTCTGGGCAACCGGCCATTCGTTGATGCCGCCGCCGAACGCCCTGATAACGCCCTGGTCGCGCAGGGCCAGCAGCCCGTAATAGCCCGAGCGCATGAACTCCTCGATGCGTTGGTCCGAGGCCTCCTTGCTGCCATGGGTGAAGATGTCGACGTCATGCACGAAAAGGATGTCGATGCGATCGACGCCCAGACGTTCGAGCGACGCTTCGAAGGAGCGCATGACGCCGTCATAGCTGTAGTCGTAGACCTCGCGGCGCGACGGCGTGTCGAAGAATTTGCCGATGCCGGTGCGCTGCTCCGGCGGGCAGGCGCGCATGATGCGGCCGACCTTGGTCGACAGCACATAGTCGTCGCGCTTTTTCGAACGCAGGAACGGATTGAGCCGCGTTTCCGACAGGCCGAGCCCGTAGAGCGGCGCGGTGTCGTAGTAGCGGCAGCCGACCTGCCATGCCGCTTCCAGCGTGGCATTGGCATCGTCGTCGGAGACGACGCGGTAGAGGTTGCCGAGCGGCGCCGTGCCGAAGCCGAGCTCCGTGAAACTGACGCCGTTGCCGATGCGGTCGAAATGCCGTGTCTTCATGTCCTGCTATTTCCTCACCTACGCAATTGCCGTGACACTATCACGCCTGTGGCACTTCAAAAGCACTTCGGGCCGTTGGACACGGAATTTCACGGTGATAGCATGAGCAAAAACAAGCTGTTCGGAGGAAACGTGCCCAATACGTTCAGGCAGGTTTGGGGTCCCGGCAAATTGGTGGAACCGTCATGACCAATGCCGACAAAAACCTGTTCAGAATGGGCGAGGGTAGCGCCGCAAGACTTGCCGATTTCACCTTGCCTGTCCCGGCTCAGAATGGTCAGCGACCAGGGGCGGCGAAGCGCGCCCACCACGCCAACATGGAGTAAGCGCTCATGCGCTACGAGCTGATGCTGCCGCACCAGATCCGCAAGGCGATCGCCGAGAACTGGCCGGTCGTGCTCCCGCTCGGCGTGCTCGAATACCATGGCGAGCACATGGCCGTCGGCATGGACACGCTGGCGGTCGTCAAGATACTGGATCTGTTCGAAAAGGAAGCCGACATCGTCATCCTGCCGCCGTTCTACTACGGCGCGGCGAGCTACGCGGTGGCGGGGCCGGAGGGCAATGGGTCGGTTCAGGTCGGCGGCAGTGTGCTGGCGCCGTTCGGCGAAGAGCTGTTCTATAGTCTGCTGCGCATCGGTTTTCGCAATATCCACGCCATCATCCACCACCAGACCGAGAACTTTGCCGCCGGCATGCCGACCGATCTCGCCTTCAAGACCGCCGGCCGCCAGGCGATCTTTCGCTTTCTCGAGAAGGAGCGCGGCGAGGGCTGGTGGGGCTCCGAGGCGATGGCCGGCTATTATGCCGAACATGCCGAAGGCGCCAATTTCTTCAACTGGGTGCAGGTGCATCCGCTCATGCCGGCGGCGATGAACGGCCAATATCCGTTCGACCATGCCGGCATTGGCGAGACGTCGGTGATGCTGGCGCTGTGCCCGGAAGCGGTGGACGCCAGCCACTTCGCCGACAATACGGGATGGTACACGGCGACTGCCCCTGAGGCCTCGATGGAGCTGGGGCAAAAGGGCGTCGCGATGATCCTCGATCATTTGAGGGCGATGTTGACGGCCTAGCGCGGTTCTTCCTTCTCCCCTTGTGGGAGAAGGTGGCCGAGCGAAGCTCGGTCGGATGAGGGGTGCTGGAAGGATCGCTACCTCGAAGACGTAAGCACTCTAAATTCCTCGACATTTGCGCGCCGCATTTCTTCCAACACCCCTCATCCGTCTTGGCGCTACGCGCCAATCCACCTTCTCCCACAAGGGGAGAAGGGAAGACAGGTGTCTATTTCACCGCGCCCGCGGTCATGCCCATGATCAGATAGCGCTCCAGCGCGATGCCGATGACGGCAAGCGGCGTGATCGCGGCGGTGGCCAGCGCCGCCATCGACCACCAGTTGATGCCTTGCGAGCCGGTCTGGCTCGCCACCATCACGGGAATGGTCTTGGCGTCAGTCGAGGTCAGGAGAGCGGCGAAGAAATACTCGTTCCAGCACAGCACCATCGCCAGGATGAAGGCCGCGACCATGCCCGGCAGCGCGATCGGCATGACGATGCGGAAGAAGGCGCCCCAGATCGACAGGCCGTCGACGAGGGCTGCTTCCTCCAGTTCGACCGGGATCGAGTTGAACTGGTCGCGCATGATCCAGATGACGATCGGCAGCACCATCAGCGTGTAGAGCAAGATCAGCCCGATGCGCGTGTCAAGCATGCCGACTTCGCGGTACAGCACGAGAAAGGGCAAAGCGAGCACCACCGGCGGCAGGATCAGCTGCGACAGGAAGAAGAAGGAGATGTCCTCGTTCTTGAACCAGGCGAAGTGGTAGCGGTAGCGGGTGAGGCCGTAGGCGGCGAGGCTGCCGATGACGATGGCGAGGCTCGATGCGCCGACCGAGGTGATGACCGAATTCATGAAGCGCTTGATGAACTCGTCGCGTACCGTCGACGTCCGGAAGATCGAATCCGGTGACAGGCCGAGCGAGCGCCAGCCCTTCCAGTCCGGCCGGAAGTCGACGAAGGGGATGAGATGGCCCTGGGTGACGTCGACGGCCGTCTTGAAGGAGGTGGTTATCGTCCAGTAGATCGGAAACAGGCAGATGAAGGCCCAGAACACCAGCGCGCCATAGATGAAGACGCGGTTGGCGAAAAAGCTTGCCGGCGAGCGGATTTCGGAAGCGGCATACTCGGTGGTCTGAACGCTCATGTTGCCGCCCCAATCAATTGACGTTGCGCACGAAGCGGTTGGCGAATTTCAACAGCCACGTCACGAACACGATGATGATGATCAAATAAGCCATCGCCAGCATGGTGCCGTAGCCGACATTCGAGCGGTCGCGATACTCGCGGTAGATGAAGCTCGACACGGAATCGGTCGCGCCGCCCGGGCCGCCCGAGGTGACGGTGATGATGATGTCGGCAAGCTTCAGCTTGAAGATGATGCGCAGGATGATAGCCGTCACCGATACCGGCAGCATCAACGGAAACGTGACCTGCCAGAACGTCTGCCAGGCATTGGCGCCGTCTACCCTGGCCGCCTCAAGCACCTCGCGTGACATCGCCTGAAGGCCGGCGAGCAGCATGATCATCATGAACGGGATGAACGTCCAGGCATCCAGCACCATGATCGAGATGCGGGCGGTGATCGGGTTGGAGAAGAAGGCCGGGTTTTCCCAGCCGAGCTGACGCGCCAGCGCCGCGGCCGGCCCGAAGCGGTATTCCATCAGCGACTTGCCGATCATCCACGACACCGCGACCGGCGACAGCATCAACGGCATGAGGAAGACGACGCGGAAGAATTTGCGCGCCCGGATCTGTGCGTTGAGAAGCAGTGCGAGACCAAAAGCGATGACATATTCGACCAGCACCGCGAGCACATAGAGCACCATGTTGAACAGCGCGTTGCGGTAGTAAGGGTCGGCCAGCATCTGCCAGAAATTGTCGAGCCCGTTGAACTTCCGGCCGGAGAAGGAACTGAGGTTCCAGTCGGTTAGCGCGATGTAGAAACCGAACAGTGTCGGGAAGATCACCATGGCGATGGTGAACAGCAGCGCCGGCAGCAGGAACAGCGCGCGCTGGCCGTCTTCGCCGCGTGTCAGCACCTGGCCGATGCCGAGCGCAACACCCCACAGCACATAGGCATAGACGACCGGCCGCCAGGTCTCGAACCCGATGGTGTCGACCTCTGTCTTGTAGAGGATCTGAACTGCGATCACCGCCAGAAGGCCGAGCGTCGCAGCGGCCATCAAAGCCCGGCCGAGCCGCTTGCGGCCCGGCGATATCAGATCGGATGGAGCGGCGTTTGCCGGCCACGCATTCGTGGGCAAGGTCTGGTCAGCCACGCGTCTCGTCCGTTCACTAAATGCTTTAATGACCGGCTCGCCGGTCTAGGTGCAGTCCGGCGGCTTCGCGTCGCCGGACCACGGTTCACCACAGTCTCAGCCTACATGCCGAGCGAGGCTTTGTAGAGCTTGACCTGATTTTCGCGGCCGATCTGGTCGGTCAGCTTCTCCCAGGCGGCTGCGATGGCGTCGGCGCCTTCCTGCGCCTTCATCTTTCCGGCGAACGTGTTGGCCAGAATGTCCTCGGCGGCGCTGTAGTATTGGAAGATGCCGGGGATGCGCGGCTCGATCGCGGCGTTCGGATGGTTGTAGCTGTCGGCTTCCGACTTGAGATACGAGGTGATGAACGCCTCGTCGTAACCGGCCGCCACCCATTCCGGAATGTCGAAATGCGAGTTGCGGTAGGGCTGGAAGCCGGACGGATATGCCGCGCACCAGAGCGACAGATCCTTGCCGCCGAGATGGGCCGCGGCAGACCAGGCCGCCTTCTTCTTCTTTTCGTCGCTATCGACGCGGGCCATGACATAGACACCCCAGCCGAGATAGGCGCAGTTCGGCGCATAGTTCGGGCCGCTGGCCAGCTTGTCCCACTGGCCGGTCTTGGAATTGTAGACGTCGTCCGAGCCCGGCAGGATCGAGAAGCCGGTGACATCGCCGACGACCGACGAGTCGTTGGTCTTGACGTTGGAGCCGACGTCGCCCCACCAAGTGACCATCGAACCGGTGCCGGCCAGGAACTGCTGGAAGGCGGTGGTGTTCGGGTCGGCGTTGATCTGGTCGGCGGGTTCCGACGGAAGCGCGTCGATCACGTCCTGGATCGCCCGCACCCAGGCCGGATTGTTGATGCGCGGCTTCATCGTGTCGGCGTCGAACAGCCAGGCCTTGTCGTCGGGATGCTTGGCATAGGCGCTGGCGCGGCTGCCAAGGAAGTAGAAGCCAAAACCGCCCCACGCCTTGGGCGCGTCGAGATAGCCAAAGACGTCCTGGCCCTGGAACTGCTTGCCCTTGAGGAATTTGGTCACGGCCTGCACCTGCTGCCAGGTCTTCGGCACGCCCCATTCACCTTCGCCGCCGCCATCTTTCCACGCCTTGGCGAGGTCGGCATCGGCGAACACGTCGGTGCGGTAGTTGAAGTTATGCGCGTCGCCGTCGACGGTCACGCGATACTGCTTGCCGTCCCAGGTGCCGACCGGCGGCTGCAAATAGGCCACGACGTCCTTCATGTCGATCTGGTCCTTGACCCAGTCCGGCATTTCGGAGGTCAGGCCCTTGCCGCAGACATCGCCTTCGAACGGCGCGCCCATCTCTATGATGTCGAAATCGACGGTGCCGGTGGCGATCGACTGCTGCAGGCGGGCGTTGTAGTCCGCCTGCGCCAGGTCGATCCAGTTGATCTTGGCGCCGGTATAGGTCTCCCACGGCTTCAGGAAGCCGCGAAACAGCACATTGTGCAGGTTCTGGTTGTTGAGCCCCATGAAGGTGAGCTCGACGCCGGCAAACTCGCCTTCCTTGACGTTGGCCTTTGTCGCCTCCAGGCAAAGCTCGCCGACCTGCTGGAAGTCGGCATCGGTCGGCTGACCCTTGCCGACACCCGGGATTTGCAGGATCTGCGCGCGCAGCTCGCTGGCGGCGGAGGCCGGCCGCGTCAGCGCGCCAAGCCCGGCGCCGGATGCCGCTGCGATCGCGGCCATGCTGGCTGCGCCCTTGAGGACATCGCGGCGGGTTGCACCCGCGCGCATAAATTGGTTGTAAAGGCTGACTTTCATTTTCATTCCTCCCAGAATTTCAATGGTGATTGTTTCGGATGTCTGGAGCGCCGGACGTGTTCCCCAACAACAGCGACTCCTAGAAATAGCGGCCCAAGTTTCCTTCCCGCGACGCTTCGATTTCCGTGGTCCGGACTAGCGTGCCGGTGCGCCCGGAACAGGGTCATAACCCGAGCCCTTTCACTATTCTCACAACCAAGTGCCGTGTCAACGAGAATGGGGTTTTTTATCTATAAAAGACTGACTTGCCCTAGCCGTTTGCGTTGTTTAGCTTCACCGCAACGAAAGGGGGGCCCATGGCTCAAGTCGCGATCAGCAAAGTGGCCAAGGCGTTCGGAACCGTCAAGGTCCTGCACGACGTCAGCGTCGACATCGCCGACGGGCAGTTCGTGGTGCTGGTCGGTCCTTCAGGGTGCGGCAAGTCCACGCTGCTCAGGATGGTGGCGGGGCTGGAAACCGTTTCCGGCGGCACGATCGCCATCGGCGACCGCGTCGTCAACCATCTGCCGCCAGCCAAGCGCGACATCGCCATGGTGTTCCAGAATTACGCGCTCTATCCGCACAAGACGGTCGAGCAGAACATGGCCTTTGCGCTGAAGCTGCGGAAGACCGACCCGGCGGTGGTCGCCGAGCGGGTCAAGCGCGCAGCCGATATCCTCGACCTCAATCCGTACCTCAAGCGCTATCCGCGCCAGCTCTCGGGCGGCCAGCGCCAGCGTGTCGCCATGGGCCGCGCCATCGTGCGCAACCCGCAGGTGTTCCTGTTCGACGAGCCGCTGTCTAACCTCGACGCAAAGCTGCGCGTGCAGATGCGCACCGAGATCAAGGAACTGCACCAGCGGCTGAAGACCACCACCATCTATGTCACGCACGACCAGATCGAGGCCATGACCATGGCCGACAAGATCGTCGTGATGCGCGACGGTCGCATCGAGCAGGTCGGCGCGCCGCTGGAACTGTTCGACCGGCCGGCCAATCTGTTCGTCGCCGGCTTCATCGGCTCGCCCTCGATGAACCTGCTCAAGGGCGTGGTGCGCAAAGGCGACAGGCCCGTCGTCGAGATTGCTGGAACGCCATTCCCTATCGCCGCGAACAGCAAGGTGGAGGATGGGCGCAATGTCGTCTACGGCGTCCGGCCCGAGCATCTCGAAATCCACCCCGACGGCGTGCCTGCGAAGATTTCGGTGGTCGAGCCGACCGGTTCTGAAACGCTGGTCTTCCTGCGTTTCGGTGAAGGCGAGATGGTGGCGCTGTTCCGTGAGCGCCACGACTTCAAGCCGGGCGACACGCTGCACCTGAAACCACGGCTCGACCAGGTCCATCTCTTCGACTCAGAGACCGGCCGTCGTCTCTAACTTCACATCAAAAAAAGCCCGTTCGGGAGGAATGCCATGCTCAAAGGGATCAATCCGCTGCTCAATGCCGACGTGCTCCAGGCGCTGCGGGCGATGGGCCATGGCGACGATTTGATCATCGCCGACACCAACTTCCCCTCCGATTCGGTGGCGCGCCAGACCGTGCTTGGCCGATTGCTGCGCATCGACGCGCCGGCGGCGGACGTGGTCAAGGCGGTGCTGTCGCTCTATCCGTTGGACAATTTCGTCGACGATGCGGCCGCCCGCATGGAGATCGTCGGCAAGCCGGACGAAATCCCCACCGTGCAACAGGAAGTGCAAAGGGAGATCGACGCTGCCGAGGGCAAGCCATGGCCGATGATCTCGGTCGAGCGTTACGCCTTCTACGAACGCGCCAAGAAGGCCTATTGCGTCATCCAGACCGGCGAGCGCCGCTTCTATGGCTGTTTTGCGTTCCGCAAGGGCGTTGTTCCGCCGAACGCGGAGTAGGGAGATGCCAGGCAAGCCTGTCGTCATATTGGGCGTCTTCGTCGCCGACACTGCCTACCGCGCCAGCCGCCAGCCGCGCATGGGCGAGACGATCCTTGGCACATCCTTCACGCTTGGCCCGGGCGGCAAGGGGTCGAACCAGGCGGTTGCGGCCGGCCGTCTTGGCGCCGACGTCACCTTCTTGACGCGCCTCGGTGTCGATCCCTTTGCCGATATGGCCAGGCAGACCTGGGCGCAGGCCGGCGTGAGGAGCGCCGTCATCGACACGCCGCAGAGTTATACGGGTGCGGCCTATATCTTCGTCGAGGAGGCGACCGGCAACAACGCCATCATCGTCAGCCCCGGTGCCGCCATGCTGATTTCGCCCGACGACATCGCGGCTAACGCCGGCCTGATCCGCTCGGCCGGCGTCTTCGTCACCCAGCTCGAGCAGCCGATCGAGGCGGCGCTGCGGGCGCTGGAGATCGCGCGCGGGGCAGGGGTGACGACCATCCTCAACCCGGCGCCGGCGGCGAGCCTGCCTGAGCGCATCTATACGCTCTGCGATTATGTCACACCCAACGAGACCGAAGCCGAGGAATTGACCGGCATCAAGGTTTCCTCCCTCGACGATGCCCGCCGCGCCGCCGAAAGCCTGCTCGGCAAGGGCGTCGGTGCGGTGATCATCACGCTTGGCGAAAAAGGCGCGCTGCTGCACACGGCCAGCCGTTCCGACCATGTTCCCGTGGTCAACGCCGGCCCTGTGGTCGAGACCACCGGCGCGGGCGATGCCTTCAACGGCGGCCTGGCCGCAGCACTTGCGAGAGGGGTGGAGCCGCTTCAAGCAGTCCGCTTCGCTTGCGCCGTCGCGGGAATTTCAGTCACCCGGCCCGGCACCGCACCGTCGATGCCGACGTTGCAGGAGGTCGAGGCGTTGCTGGCTAAGGGTTGAGGCCGCGCAGCCTCACCGGCGCTCTCAACTTTGTTCCGTTCCGACCAAGGGTGACATATTAGCCACAGTTAATGTGAATCAGCAAACCTGTCTTGTGCCATTGGCATAGTTGTCCCGTAATGGGTCACTGGGTCTGGCGCCGCAATTGCATGGACAACAATACCGGGGCCAACCTTGCCCCGGCAGTCCGGGGGGTAGTCTGGGGGACCCTGCCGCTTCGCAAATGGAGCGGCAGGCTCTTTCACGGCTGAGTTTGAAAGCCGCCTAAATTGCTGCTGGGTCTGCGGCAGCTAGTTAGCCGCGAACGCCCGACAATTCCCGGACCTCTGCCCGCAGCGCCTGGATCTCCGCGAGGATGGTGGCCTGATCGCTATGCAGCGTTGCCCTGTCGGCCGATTCTACCGCCTCGTGCTCGGCCTCCATCGCCGAAACGATCACGCCGATGAACAGATTGAGCACGGTGAACGAGGTCGCGATGATGAACGGGATGAAGAACAGCCAGGCGGTCGGATAGACCTCCATGACCGGGCGTACCACGCCGTCCGACCAGCCTTCGAGAGTCATGACCTGGAAAAGCGTGAAGAGCGACTCCGGTATGCCGCCGAACAACTCGGGAAAGGACGAGCCGTAGAGCTTCGTCGCCATCACCGCAAAGACGTAGAACACCAGTCCGAGCAACAGCATGATCGAGCCCATGCCGGGCAGGGCGGTGATGAAGCCGGTGACCACACGGCGCAGCGACGGAACGATGCTGATCAGGCGCAGGACCCGCAGGATGCGCAGCGCTCTCAGCACGGAGAGCGAACCGGTCGCGGGGATAAGCGCGAAACCGACGACGAGGAGGTCGAAGATGCGCCACGGATCGCGGAAGAAATGCGTCCTGTAGACGATCACCCGGATTGCGAGCTCGAGCACGAAGACGCTGAGGATTACGCGGTCGATGGCCGTCAGGAGAGGGCCAAAAGCAGCAATCGCGTCGGGCGAGGTCTCGAGGCCGAGCGTGACGGCGTTGATCAGGATCAGGACCATGATCGCGAGGTCGAAGCGGCGCGATTCGATGAGCGATTTCAGGGCGTCCAAGGCTTCTTCTCCGTTAGAGCATCGACCCAAAGTGGGAACCGGGCCCAAAAGTGGGAACCGGATCTGGGAAAATCCAATGCTCAAACGCATATGGCCGGCTTGTGACGCAACGAGTACAAAAAGTTGAAACTCTCAGGAAACTGAAAGTTGAAACTTTTTGTACGAAAGGACTTGAGCCATTCAAAAAAGAATGGCGCGAGTGACGGGGCTCGAACCCGCGACCTCCGGCGTGACAGGCCGGCACTCTAACCAACTGAGCTACACCCGCGCAAGACGAGCACGTGTCAGCCGTGTTCGTCGTTGGGGCGGTGGATAAGGGGTAAGCCGCCGGGTGTCAAGCGGAGCAGGACAGCATAACAGCAAACAGGAGAAGGTTTTTTGACAGGCAGGATTTTGTTGCCGAATCCGATCAGCGGCAAGGGCATTGTGCGCTCATTTGGCCTTGCGAAGCTTGCCCTAACTGCTTAAAGGTCCGGCCCGGAGCGGGCGATTAGCTCAGTTGGTAGAGCGCTTCGTTTACACCGAAGATGTCGGCGGTTCGAGCCCGTCATCGCCCACCACTCCAAATCAAGAAGATAGCGCTCTCATTCTCCCAAAAACGCTGATAAATCAGTTGCTTGCGCAATCTACGACGTTTTCGGTCGAGCGTCAAACAAGTTGACTACTGAGCTAATCGCCCGTCTTAACCCGGGCCGGACCGTTACCAGTTGTGACCCCAGTGTGACAGGCGGGCACCCCCTCCGGGGTACAAGGGGGGACGCCCCCGGCCATACTATAGGGTATCTCGCCCTGAAAAAATCTCGCTGAAATTATTAGAATCCGGGGGTGGGGTACTCGCCGAGGAACCTCCCGGTTTGCGACAAAGAGGAGGGAGACAAAGTAGGCTCTTTAGGGCTTGTCTTCGTCCAGTTGGTTGCCATTCGATCAGGCTGACTTTGCCATAGTAGTAGCGGCCCGAACTCCCCCCGTTCCTCCCGCCTGCTCTCGAATGAATCCTAGACGGAAAGCGGGGAGGGGACCGGGCCGGCATCTATTGGTTTCGACAAAAGAATTTCTTAGCAAGTGGATCAGTGCGTAACGGGTCAAACCGAGAGGTTCAAACCAAGCACCGCAGGTTCCTTAAGGGTGACAATCCCAGATCAATAAACCTAGTTCAAGTTCAATCCATACTGGAGGATTAAGTGGGGCTCCTAGGTGTCAAGAGATTAATTGGAGAAGGCTCCTCAGGCGGTCAAAAGAATATATACGTTAGTCCGGTATACCTATATGAACTCAGGTATATATTAATTGTCGAAAACCCAAAGGGTCACTCTTCGAGAGGTGTTGCGA
>NZ_RZTI01000136.1:0-16290 GCF_003997275.1 Mesorhizobium sp. M6A.T.Ce.TU.002.03.1.1 | reverse complement strand
GGTTGGCAGCATGCAGTGTCGCGGCGGCGGCTGTCGCCGCCAGTCCATCGAGCAGCACCGGGATCTTCTGCATCCGGGCGGCGAGGATGGCGCCGGCGATCGCCGCGAATTCGCGGCCGCCAACCCGGCGCAACGCTTCGAGCGGGTCCCTGAGACTTGTGCCGTGGAGGACTAGCGCCGCATCGACCACCTCGGCCTTGCGCGCCTGCATCGCCGCATCGGCACCCGATCCGGATCCGACCCAATCGGCACCCTTGCCGCCGAACAGTGCCGCAAACAAAGCCGCTGCTATAGTGGAATTGCCGACGCCGAGGTCGCCAAGGCAAAGCAGATCGGTGCCGCCGGCGACTGCCTCCATGCCGAAGGCCATGGTGGCGGCGCAGCCGCGCTCGTCAAGTGCTGCATCCTCGGTGATGTCGGCGGTCGGAATGTGCAGCGCAAGATCGAACACTTTCAGCCCCAGATCGTTGGCAATGCATATCTGGTTGACCGCAGCACCGCCCGCCGCGCAAAGCTCGACCGCGTTCGCCGTAGCAGCGACAGGCCGCGGCGAAATGCCGTGCCGGGCGACGCCATGATTGCCGGCGAAGATCGCCACCAACGGCCTGTTCACCGCCGGCGGCGCACGGCCGCTCCAGGCGGCGAGCCACGCGGCGATGTCCTCGACGCGGCCGAGCGAATCTTTGGGTTTGTCGGCCTTGGCAAACAACGCACGGACACGGGCTTCGGCCGCCGCGTCGGCCGGCGGCAGGGTCGCCAGAAGATTGCGAAAATCGTCGAAGGGCAGCGCGCTGGTCATGTCGTTGGTGATCATTCCCTGGAGTTGGTGAGCGGCATAGCCGCCTTGCTTCGTAGGCACAACTGCCAGCATTGACGCGAAAGCGGTTGCCGGCGGCGCATTCCGGAGGGCTTGCATTGGCCTTGCCGTTACACCATGTGGAAGCGAGACAAGAGAATATCATGACGGCCATCGAATCCCCATGCATCCTGGTCTGTTCGATCGATATGAAAACCGGCTTCTGCTTCGGGTGCGGCCGCACGCGCGAGGAAATCGGCGCCTGGATCGAGATGACCCCTGAAGTCCGCCGCAGCGTCATGGCCGAGCTGCCGGCCCGACTGGAGATGGTTGAACGCAGACCGCGTCGGGAAACGCGCCGCACCCGCCTCGCGCGCGAACGCGACGCCCTCTCGTGAGCCATATATGAACCGGTTTTTCTGGACTTTGATGATCGTGATCGGGGCCGGCGTGGTCCTGCTCATGCTCAACGATTCCGCCGGCAGCACGTTCGGCGTCGAGAATTACGATTTCAGCCGGCTGATCTGGCTTGGCGCATTGGTCGCGCTCATCGGCGCCGGCCTGCTCAGATCAGGCAGGCCCTTGGGCGCCATGGCCCGCAATCTCGGCACCTGGGTCGTCATCGTGCTCGCATTGATCGCCGGCTATCAGTACCGTTATGAGTTGCAGGATGTCGCCAGCCGGGTAACGGCCGGCCTTGTTCCCGGCAGTCCACTGGCATTGGGGTTGGAAGACGGCCACGCCACCGTGACCCTGGACAAGGCCGGCAATGGCCATTTCGAAGCGCGCATCATGATCAACGGCACGCCGGTCCGGGCCGTGGTCGATACCGGCGCAACCAGCACCGTGCTGACCGCGCAGGACGCGCAAGCGGCTGGGTTCAATCCAGCCGTTCTCAATTTCACCATACCGGTTTCTACCGCCAATGGCATGGCGCGCGCCGCCGCCGTGAGAACCGACGAATTGGCGATCGGCGGGATCGTGCGCAAGGACATGTCGGTCATGATTGCCGCGCCCGGCATGCTCGGCCAGAGCCTGCTCGGCATGAATTTCATCAGCTCGCTGTCCGGTTTTGACGTGCGCGGCGACCGCATGATCTTGCGCGATTGAACAGTCAGGCTGCTTCGGCGCCGCTCAGTGAGTGTTGAGCATCTCGACTGCCTGATCAAACCGGCCTTCCCGTTCCGCCCAGCGCAGGAAGCCTACTCGCTCCACCAGGATCTCTTTCGGCGTCGGCTGCCGACTGAGCAACGCCATCGCCTCGTCAATGAACGCATCGAGCGGCATATACTCCTCGCGGGTCGACTGGCCGGGCGTCAGTTCAGTGCGAACCGCGGGCGGCGCAAGCTCGATCACTTCGACCTTGCCCTTGAGTTGCTCGCGCAACGACACCGTATAGGAATGGATCGCCGCTTTGGTGGCATTGTAGGTCGGCGTGCCACTCAGCGGCACAAAGGCCAGGCCTGACGAGACGTTGACGATCACGGCGTTTTGCCGGGCCGCCAGGTGGTCGATTAGCGCGTTGATGAGCCGGATCGGCCCGAACAAGTTGGTGACGATCGTCTCCTCCGCGTCGCGCAGATCGCGGGTCCTGGTCAGATCTTCGCGGCGCATGATACCGGCATTGTTGATGAGCATGTTGAGTGCCGGGTGTTCGGCGACTACGCGCTTGGCAAATGCTGTGATTGCTTCCGAATCTTCGACATCGCCGACCATCGCGTGCATGCCTTCACGCCCGGCAATCGTCCGCTCGAGCGCCTCCTCGCGCCGTCCGGCGACGATCACAGTGTTTCCAAGCGCATTGAAGCGCAGCGCCAGTTCCCTCCCAATACCGGATCCGCCGCCGGTGATGAGGATCGTGTTTCCCGTCGTTTTCATCGTTCTGTGCTCCATGTATTCCAGCTGCTCGGGATCAAACGACGCCACCGTTTGCAAATACCGTCTGTCCGTTGATCCAGGCGCCGTCCCCGCTGCAGAGCGCCGCGATCGCATCGGCAATGTCGGAAGGCTCGCCTAGCCGCTTGTGTGGCGTGCGAGCGGCGAAGCCGGCGATCTGCTCGGGGGTCTTGCCGTCGGTGAAGAGGGTTGTGTTCACAAGGCCTGGTGCCATGGCGTTCACCGAGATCATGCGGCCTTCAAGTTCCTTGGCGAGTATGTTCGCGTAGAGTTCCTGCGCGGCCTTGGTGGCGGCGTAAGCTCCGTAGGTCGGGCTGCGCAGCTGAGTGATGCTCGAGGACAGCGCGATGATCCGGCCGCCGTCGCGCACGCGCCGCGCCGCCTCGCGCAGCACGTAGAAACTGCCCTTCTGGTTGACGTCGACCATCCGGCTGAAATCGGCGTCGGTCATGTCGCGGAAAGGCGCAAGCCGCATGATGCCGGCATTGCTCACGACAACGTCGACGCCGCCGAACGCGCGCTCGTTTTCCTCGAACAGGCGTTGCACTGCACTGGGATCGCTGACGTCGGCCTGCACCCAGATGGCGCGCCCGCCAGTTGCCTCGATCTCCCGGACTACGCCGGCCGCGAGATCGCGGTTCTTTTCGCAATTCACGGTGACGGCATAGCCGTCACGAGCGAGGCGCCTGGCCGTCGCTGCGCCGATGCCCCGGGAAGAGCCGGTCACCAGGGCGACCTTGCCGCGCGATGCCGGCGCCTGACCGGTCGTTTGCGCGCGGGCGGCCCCGACCGCGAGTGCTACTGGAGCCATGGCGACCACCGCCAGCACGGCTCGTCTCGGCACCTCGTTCTGTCCAGACATTGGGAGTTCCTTTCCTTGTAGCGAACTTGCTTTTGTCGGGACGTTACATACCGCGCGGGCCGGCCAGGAGCTTGCCAACCCATGCGCAAAACTTGCTCGATTCTGCAGCCCACGTGACGTTTGCGCGCGCGGTATGCTAGGTATCGAGCCACGCTACAGGAGAGAGATCACATGGACTCGCTCAAACAGGCCGCTCAGGCTTATGCCAGTCGACATGCCAACAGCGATGGCTTGGCGGTGACGCCTGTGCCGGGTCTCAAGATGATGTACATCGAGTCCCCTTCCGGCGATCTTCATTCAGTCTATCGACCCCTGGTGTGCCTGGTCCTACAGGGCGCCAAGCGCATGACCGTGGGAAGAGAGCAGCAGGTCTTCTCCGCCGGGCAGTCTGTGATCGTGAGCGCGGACATGCCGGTCGTCGGGCGGATCGTGCAGGCGAGCCGGAGCGAACCCTATCTGGCCGTAGCGGTCGAGCTCGAGATGACGATCCTGCGCGAGCTGACGGCGCAACTGGGCAGCGTCCGCCCGCTACGCCCGTCCGAGACACGCACCTTGTTCGCCGAAGACACCGAAGCCGCGGCGCTGGACTGCGCATCGCGGCTGATGAGGCTGCTGGACCGGCCCGATGCGATACCGCTCCTGCGCGACGGAATCATGCATGAGCTGCACTATTGGCTTCTGTCGGGGCCGCACGGCGTCGCCTTGCGGGCACTTGCGGATCCAGAAAGCCACGCGAGCCGCCTCGCCGCGGCCATCGCGATCCTGAGAGCGGAGTACCGATCGCGCGTGTCCGCCGAACGCCTGGCGGCGGCAGCGGCAATGAGCCTCACCGCCTTCCATAAGCATTTCAAACAGATGACATCGCTGACACCGGGACAGTACCAGAAGCGGCTTCGCCTGGTCGAAGCGCGCCGCCTCATGCTGGATGAAGGCCTCTCGGCAAGCAGCTCTGGGTTCGAGGTGGGCTACGAAAGCGCTTCACAATTCACGCGCGACTATGCCCGACTGTTCAAAGCGCCGCCGAAGCGCGACGCCCTTCGCGTCCGGAGCGCAGCACGCGGGATCAGAGAAGAAATGCCGGACGGCGAGCGGGCGCGCGCTGCTTAGCCCGACTTGCCTCAGCTATCGACGGTCCTCTGGATTGCTGAACGGACTGCGTAGACGCGCCGCATGATCTTTCGCGACTGAACAGTCAGGCTGCTTCCGCATCCGCCCTGCCGAAATCGACTGCAGCGAAAGCCGCCTTCAGAACATCCGGTCCAGCGCCGGGCCTTGTCGCGTCAGTGGAAAGGATCTGCCGGTAGCGGCGCGCGCCCGGCAGGCCGTGGAACACCCCGACCATATGACGGGTGACATGACCAAGCCGCCCGCCCCGCTCGATATGGTGCGCCGCATAATCCGCCATGGCGTCGATCAGCGCGACAAAATCGAGCGCGTCGGGTTTGTCGCCGTAAAACGCGGCGTCGACGCCTGCCAGAATGCCCGGCGTGTGATACGCGGTGCGGCCGAGCATAGCGCCGTCGACGTGATCAATGTGGTCGAGCGCTTCTTCAAGAGATTGAATACCGCCATTGATGCCAATGAATTTGTTTTGTTTTCTGGCTTTCAGCCGATAGACCCTGCTGTAGTCGAGCGGCGGGACGTCGCGGTTTTCCTTCGGGCTCAGCCCTTCCAGCCACGCTTTCCGGGCATGCACCCACAGCGCGTCGGCGCCGGCCGCGAAAACGCCGTCCGCCAGCGCGTCGAGCGCCGGCTCAGGATCCTGCTCGTCGACGCCGATCCGGCATTTGACTGTGACGGGGATACTGACGGAAACCTTCATCGCCGCAATGCAGTCAGCGACAAGAACTGGTGCCTTCATCAGGCAGGCACCGAACGTGCCCGACTGGACGCGATCGGACGGGCAGCCGACATTGAGATTGATCTCGTCATAGCCGAAGGCTTCGCCGATGCGCGCCGCCTCGGCAAGCTTCTGCGGATCGGAGCCGCCGAGCTGCAACGCGACTGGATGCTCGGTATCGTCGAAGCCGAGTAAGCGCTCGCGCGCGCCCTGGATGACCGCGTCGGCCACGACCATCTCGGTGTAAAGCAGCGCCCGGCGTGTCAACTGACGATGAAAGAACCGGCAGTGCCGGTCCGTCCAATCCATCATAGGCGCGATGACGAATTTCCTATATTTTTCAATCATTTATCCACAGTTTCCAAACCACACTGAGATTGGACAGACTGACATTGCCGGCCTCTATGATATGTGACTCATTTCATTCTATTTTTCAAAGCGTAACCATCAATGTCACTCAACACCGCTTTTCTGCCCATGGCACGATCTGCGAGAAAGTTTAGCACGTATAATACGGATCGGACTGGCCCAGGGAGATCGATCCGTCCCATCTGATATTGGACAGATCTTCGCGCCTGCCTCGCTTCTCGGCACCGATTCTTTGCCTTACTCTTCGGTCGATAGCACATTGCGCGCGGCATAGAGTTCCGCCATGACATCGGTAATCAGAGCCGAGTTGATGCCGTCTGGCGGCCGCAGGATCAACTCTCGGAAATGGACCGCCGGCTCGAACGGTATCGCGATAATGCCAGCGATCATGCGGTCGGTGATAACGGACGGATTGACCAGGCCGATTCCCATGCCTTTTGCAGCAAGAATTGCGATCGTCAGGCCATAGGGGGTCTGGATCAGGATGCGCGGGCGCACGCCCTGCGCGGCGAAAACTTTGTCCATCGCAACCGCACCGTGTCCTCCGGTGACAATGCCAGGAACGCCTCGTCGGCGAGATCGGTTGGCGTGATCACCGCCTTCTCCGCCAGTCGATGGTTCTTCGGCATCACGCAAACCGCGCGCGGCGTGTTGAAGACGCTGTGGAGTACACCGCTCGTGTCCACCTCGTCAGCGGCGAGCCCGATGTCGAAACTGCCTGATGCCACCAGATCGCGCACCACATTGGAGGTGCGCACCTGATAGCTGATGCGCACCTGCGGATGCTTGCGCGAAAAAGCCACGATGGCGCGCGGCACTAGCCCATGCCCCAGTGCCGACAGGCTGGCCACACGGATCGTCCCCGTGCCCACTTCCTTGATCTGGGCCGCGCGCAGCTTCAGCCGGTCGAGACCGACCAGCTTAGCCTTCACTTCTACATGGAAAAGTTCGCCTGCGCGGGTGGCTACCAGCCGCACTGCGAAGGGTCGGGAAGACAAGGCCAATGCATGCCAGGCCGCGAGTGTGGCATCTGGCGAGGCAGGCTGATGGCCCGCCCCAGCCATCAGCCCCATGCTTTCGAAGTTCGACCGAAGGGAAATCAAAACAACCGAATTTCGAAATCACGACACTAGGGCGTTGTGTCGATTCAGCGCTGGTCTAGCTTCTCCGCAGCCTCCCGCTGCTTCGATTCGATCTCGTCCAGCACTGCTTCTGGCGCAATGTCCCTCTTAATCTCGCCGACTTCTACATCGCTTAAGGCTGGTTTTGCATTCAACCGATCCGCTATCGAATCCACAAGTTCAGTAAGCTTTGTGAGTTCATGCTCCGTCAGCAGGCTCACCTGAAGGTCCAGATCCGCCCGTTTGTCTGCGGCAGCTGACATCCGGTTTTGGCTGATCAGTACAAAGGTCGAGAGGAATATGGCTTCGACGGAAGCTACCATAGCCAATATCACGAATGTCGGATCAAAGGGCGGAGTGATCGGTATCCAGCCCAAGTTCGAGACGATCCAGCCGCCATACACGGCCAAGTGAAGGTACACGAAACGCATACTGCCCGTAAAAGAAGTAATCGCCTGAGCGATTTTCTCTTCCAAAGTTGCATCGCTTGCTTCCTTCGCCCGGCGCTCCTCAATCGCTTTGATATTGCGTTTCAGTGCTTGGCTGAGTTCAGTGGGAGGTGGCGGAGGCAACGTTGGAGAATCCATGGAACACCCGTTGGATAGCTAGCGGTCCTGTCACTCTGGGCAACGTACAAATCATGGGTGTTCGACTTTGTTCCCGACTAGAGCCGTCTAATCATTGGCTCCGCTATTTACCGGGGCCATTTCGGGGTCTTGAGGCTTGGCGCCGCCGGAGCGGCGATCCCGTCCAGGCGGGCATGCGGTATCCCGATGCCAACGCCAACAGCGGTCGGCCGGAGCCGTTCGCGACGAAGGAAAGCGGCCAACACCGCGCCGTGGCTCCTGCCGACCTTCTCCGATAGTCGGGCGGCCATGCCGCTCAGGGCCGTGCGTTTCCGGTCAGCCTGGTCCTGGCCTTGAGCAAACTGCAAACGGTGGTTTGCAGTTTGAACACCCCGGAAACAGCAGCATGACGAGCGCGGTCGCCTACTATCGGGTCTCTACACAGCGGCAAGGACGTTCAGGCTTGGGCATCGAGGCCCAGCGTGCCGCGGTCGCGCGCTTCGCTGATGCCGAGGACATCGTGGTCATCCAGGAGTTCACCGAGGTCGAAACTGGCAAGGGCTCGGACGCCCTGGATCGCCCGCCCGCAACTTGCAGCCGCCCTCGCCTTTGCCCGCCAGACAAAATGCCCGCGGGTCGTGGCCAAGCTCGATCGTCTCTCTCGAGATGTCGCCTTCATCGCCGGACTGATGGTGCAACGGATGCCGTTCATCGTTGCCGAACTCGGCGCCGACGCCGATCCATTCATGCTTCACCTGTATGCGGCGCTGGCCGAGAAGGAGCGTCGATTGATCTCTGAGCGCACCAAAGCCGCCCTCGCCTCACGCAAGACCACTGGGCTAAAACTCGGTAATCCGACCAACACCGCAGAAGCTGCAGCCAGAGGCCGTAAAATCTCGATCCGGGAAGCTGACAGATTTGCCCAGACCGTGCTGCCCATCATCGCCTCCATCCAACGGTCCGGCATCACCAGCCCGCGTGGCCTAGCCATCGCTCTAAATAACCGCGGCGTTCGAACAGCGCGCAATGGCCAATGGCAGGTCTCTAACGCGAGTAACATTTTGGGACGGCAAGCTTCTGCGAACTTCCTTTTATAGGCGGGAACTTGCGGACCAGCATGTCCCCATCGAAGCAGCAGGCCTGCAGCCGCGTAGGATGTGGCTGCACGGTTCTCGTTCCAGGGCTACGGCAACTCCGAAGTACTGCTTCGGAATTTCAAGTAGCCCGGCGACTTCTGCTCAAGCCAAGAAAAGAAATCGGAAAATCTTGGGTTCTCTGGTTTGAGGAAGCCCGCGCTCTTCAGCCCATTTTGTGCAAAAGTAGCGAACACCCTGTTCTGCTTCTTCCCTGGTCACGACAGGTGATCACACAAAGGCAAGTCTTCTTTTCCGACACAAAAGCGAGGCGCCGACAATGTTGGTGCGTCCAAATGGTAGCGTGTTACAGCCATCCGCGTCGCCACTCCCCGCCGATTAATTTGAGACGACAACTGAGATCGACAACCCGCGGAGCTTTACAGCCAAAAGGAAAGCCGGCGGCCCATCTTTCAATGAGCATTGCCTGAACCCGCCGACCTGCGGATTGCCAGTGGCCCCGCGATTCGCAGTTTTGTCGGAACGAAGGCGTGCCGTCTAGCAATGTAGGCGTGTACAGTTCCAGGTGCGGGAGTTTTCGAGACTTTTGCCTTAACTCCGTCGAAGGCAGGTAAATGAATGCTTGCCCGCTACCGGGCGACAGCTCGGCCACTCGCGTTTGTGACTCGCGAGTGAACCATTAGGCCCGGCGGGGCGTTTCTCTGCGAATCCAATACTATTGACGGCACGACCGTGGAGGAATCCAAGCCTCAGCCTGCGCTGCAGAAACAAGACACGCCCGGTGCCTTGGCGAATTTTCCTTATGACCGAATACTTGTCGAACGATTTCGGGAGGCATTTCCGCGAGCGAGGTGGAGCGACGAGCGCAGGAGCTGGTTTGTACCAGGCAAGACGGCAGCCCGTCGGGTCGACCGTTGGCTGGCGCGTGAGGCCGAGTTGCTGGCGGCCCACGCCGACAGCAAGGGACGCGACGCCTATGCGTTCGACCCGATCTCCAGTCCCTATCTCGAGGTTGCCGACGATCTGCGCATTCGGACGCCATATTCGAGGACCGCCCTTCGGGAACTACATGGCATTCCCTGGGCAAGTTGGGACGATGAACTGCGGGCATGGCGCGTGCCGTTTCGGTCCTATGAGGAACTGCGGCGGCGGTGGTCGGCAATCGAAGAGGCTGCCCGACGTAACGAGCCCGAGGAAAGGAAGCGGCGACGCGAGGCTGAGAGGGACTCGGAAGCTCAAAGAACCACGCGGTTGCGATATGCTGAACGCCGCCGCCACCGCTATCCGTTGCCAGCTGAAGACTTGCCTCCGACGGGCCGCCCCGTCGCAACAGAGCAGTACGGTGTTGTCGTCTTTACCGATGTGTCAGGTGAAGTCGTCGAACCGCCAGGATTGGCCGCCTTCTATCCACATGCGATGCGGGCAGACTTCGACTACGTGTGGGGAACGTGGCGCTCGGCGACGCTGACGGAACTCATCAAAACATGGCCCGCTCGTGATGAAGCTGGACCGATGGAGCATTCCCGAGGCTGGTGGCAACCAACGCTTGCCGAACTTAGAGTCGCTCGTCGAAATGCGCGCATGATCGAGCGTCGAAGGCGAAACCGCGATCTCGGTCGAGTGTCATAAAACTCGGAACAGCGGCCCGATCGGCCCGCTCTCTCCGCCAGAGGCGCAGCCTTTCATCTGTTCGAATGGATGTTGTCATCGCCAGCGCTTCCGCTGCCTAAACATCCGATTCTTGCGACCTTAGCTGCGCGCGAATCCACCCGCAGGGTAGAGGAACACATGGCTTGGCCCGAAGTTAGGTTGCCCGAGGAGAAAAAGGATGGCGACGATGGCTTCGCAGCATCGCCGATTTCCGACGTCGGCAGGTATTCTGCTCGGGCTTGGCTTAGGCGGATTCTTTGATGGAATCGTGCTGCATCAGTTGCTTCAGTGGCACCATATAGCGACCAGCGCCGGCTATCCCGACGACAGTGTTGAGAACCTTCGGTTCAACACGCTTCTCGACGGACTGTTCCACGCCGGCACATACGTGTTCGTCGTGCTTGGTCTGATCGTGCTCTGGCGCACCGCGCACAAATCTCATCTCTGGTGGTCGGGAAAGATGTTGCTTGGGACGATGCTCATGGGCTTCGGCATGTTCAACCTGGTCGAGGGGGTAATCGATCACCAGCTTCTCGGCATCCACCATGTCAACGAAACCGTCCCGCAGGACCAGTGGATCTATTGGGACATCGGGTTCCTGATTTGGGGTGCACTGATGCTGATTGGCGGCTTGGCGCTGGCAAGGCGGGGCAAACGGGAGTCGCCAGGCGAGCCTCGCTAGTCCGGCGCCCGGCATTGTCCGCAAGCATCGCGCAACTGCTCGATCCCTTTTTCCTCGCTCGCTGTGGGAACAAATCACGGACAGCGCGGTTCGGGGCGCTTCAGCCATGGAGGGACAAAATGCGCAGAGTGGTGAATGCAGGCATTCCGTGCGCTCTAATCGTTGCGGCCGCCAGCCTCAGCGCACTATCGGATCCACTGCCGCCCGATACAACCTACCGACCATTGCCCGCCCGTCCATTCTCCGCCGTCAAGGCCGACGACGAAGCGCAGAAGCCGCGCGTCATGGCGCGCCAGAGGGCTTTGCTGGAGGAGCGATACGACCTGTCGGATCGCGCGATGCCGGGTACAATGATGTCGGGCGGGATAAAACCTGTCCAGGACGGCGTCCGGGTCAAGCTGGCGAAGGACCAGACCTGGCAGGGCCTGGCGGAGATGAGCCCTGGCGAGATACGTGACCGCAACCTGCTGCCCATCGGTCTTCTGCCGCTGCCCCATGTCAAACAGGCAACCGGAGGACAGGTTTTCCCGGAAGAAGAAATTCGTGAGATCGGCCGGCAGGAGGGGCGCGATCTGAGACGCTTCGATGTCGATTTCGATCTTCCCGATCACCTCACGCCAGAGTTCCCGTCACCGATATTCCTGACCACCCATCCGGAACTGGGCGACGTGTCCCGCGGCGAGCTGCTGACGATCCGCAACTACTACGAAATCATGAACGGCATCATCACGCCGGTTCAGATGGAGGGGCTGCGGCTTCTCCTGACGCCGTTCCCACAGGAGGAATTCAATCAGACCGAGGACCGCAAGGTGGCGGCGCAGAGCCTGGGCGTAACCTGCCTCGATTGCCATGCCAACTTCAACACCAATGCTGCCTTTCATCTGACGCCCGATGTCAGGCCGCAGGCCGCGCGCTTCCGTCTTGACACCACCAGCCTGCGCGGTCTGTTCAACCAGCAGATCCATGGGTCGAAACGGTCGCTGCGCTCGGTCGAGGATTTTACCGAATTCGAGCAGCGCACCGCATACTTCAACGGCGACCATGTCAGCGCGACCAGGAAAGGCGTCCACCTGCCCGATCGTACAAACCAGGTGGCGATGATGGCGCAGATGCAGAACATCATCGATTTTCCGCCGGCGCCGAAGCTCGACCCGTTCGGCCGGCTCGATCCCGCTTTGGCCAGCGGGCAGGAACTGGCGGGTGAGCGCGTGTTCATGGGCAAGGGCCGCTGCGCGCAATGCCATGTCCCGCAAACGTCGTTCATGGACAACAACATGCACGATCTGAAGCTGGAGCGCTTCTATAAGCCGGGGCAGACCTTCAACGACATGGTGGAATTGCCGGACGGACCGATCAAGACGTTTACGCTGCGCGGCATAAAGGACACGCCGCCCTATTTGCATGACGGCCGTCTGATGACACTCGCCGATACGGTGGAGTTCTTCAACCTGGTGCTCGGCACCAAGCTCACCCAAGACGAGAAGAATGACCTCGTTGCCTACATGCTCGCGCTTTGACACAGGCCGACCGGCCCAGGCACATCTTCGATGGAGGTTCTCATGCGTGTTTTTGCAACTGCTTTGGGATTGGCAGTGTTTCCAGCATCGGCTCTCTCGGTATCGCCCCTTTTGGCCCAGATCGGAAACCCAGCCGGCATGGCCCCGGATACCCAGATGAAGGCGCCGGGACAGCCGGCGCCTCATCAGACCAATTATCAGGACCGGCTGTTCACGCAGCTCGCCGCCGCCGGCGGCGCAGCCGAGGTCGAATTCGGCAAGCTCGCGAAAAAGTCCGGCAACTCTGCCGTCACGGCATTTGCCGGCCGCATGGTCGACAACCACTCGGCGGCGAACGCGAGACTGAAATCGCTCGCCGAAACCAATAAGATCCCGCTGCCGGAAGGGCTCGACGAGGAGCACGAGCGGAAACGGACCGAGCTTGAAAAGCTCGACGGGGCGAAATTCGATCTTGCCTATATCAGTGGGCAGATCACCGATCACCAGAAGACGGTGCAGCTGCTTGAATGGGAAATAGGTTCGGGACAGGACGCCGACCTTCAGCATTTCGCCTCGGAGACTTTGCCGACAGTGCTCGAGCATCTGCAATTGGCACGCGACATCAAGGCGGATCTGGCAAGCCAAGCGATCGCCGGCGCCACCTCGGCGCCGACCAAGAAGTAGCCCGCGGGCCGGCAACATCGAGCTGTTTCCTGCATTGTTTCTCGGCCAGTCTCGTCGCGTTTTTCGCGCGGTAACCCTGGTCACCGCCGATGTCCGCCTTCTCGGCATCAACACTGCATCATCGCGCCGGCCGGCGGCAGTGTCGGCATCGGCTTGGCGGTGCCGATTGCAATGGGGTCGCGCGTGATGAAGCAATCCATTGAGTATGGCGAGGTGCGCCGAGAACGGATCGGTGCCGCCATTCAGAACCTGCCGCCCGATCCCGCCTATACGCTCGGCACCGCCGCCAGAGCCTACGTCCCAAGCGCGTGTTCAGCAGGGAGCCTGCGGAACGCGCCGAATAGGCGAGCTGTTGGGCGAAGTCGCCTGGATGACTTTGGCGGGCTGAGCTCGGAAGAAAAGGCGACAGGCTAAGTCCTGGCGTGCTGCAGCCGCCCGCAAGGCGCGGTTTTGCTCGTTTTTGCTCGCCCGGCACTCGAAACACTTGCCTTCGGGCATTCTCACCCTGGAACAAAGAGGGTCCTGCCTTGTTGGGTCGGTAGCATAGTCGTGGACCAGCCACAGTCGTGCATCACCAAACAAGGATAAAGCCGAAGATTCGACACCTTCTTGGCGGCCTAGTTACCGCCACCGCTATCGCCTTCGCCGTACCCTCATTGGCCGCGGACAGCGCACAGGATTTCGTCGACAAAGCTGCTGTCGGTGGAAGGTTCGAAGTCGAATCAAGCCAGAGTGTTCTGAGCAAGCTTGACGACCAGCAGGTCAAGCAATTCGCGCAGAAAATGATCGATGATCATGGTGCGGCCAACGCCAAGCTGGAGAGCGTCGCTGCCGACCAGAAGCTCAAGGTTCCCACGCAACTGGACGCCAAGCACAAGACGGATCTGGAGAAGCTTCAGTCCGCCAAGGCGCCGGTTGATGAGTCCTATGTTGAGATGCAGCGCACAGCACATGCCGACGCCGTCAAACTGTTCGAAAGCTACGCAAACGACGGAGACAATGCGGCCCTAAAGACGTTCGCGAAAGACACGGTGCCCTCGCTTAAGGCGCATCAGCAAATGGTAGAAGACATTGCATCTAAAATGGCTGCCGGGCTTTCCAGTACGAGTTCGACCACACCCGCGGTGAATACAACCGATACCCCGAATACCGGGGGGCTAGTTCCCGGTGCCAACAGCTTCACGGAAGATCAGGCCAGGAGCCGAATCCAGGATGCCGGCTTCTCTGACGTATCTGACCTCAAAAAGGACGACCAAGGCATCTGGCGCGGTCAGGCCATGAAGAACGGAAAGAGCACCGCGGTAGGTTTGGATTATCAAGGCAACATCGTTGCCAGCACCAACTGAACAGACCAGGAGTTGAGCCATGAAAACGGTAACGGGTTTATTGACGATTACGATGACGCAGCCGACGCCGTGGGTGAATTGGAAGCAATGGGCATTCCAAACTCCGACATCAGCATCGTCGCCAACAATGCAACGGGTTGGTACGACGGTGATCGCTCGGAAGCTGCAGAAGATGCGACGGCTGGCGCGGGAATAGGCGCAGTAATCGGCGGCGCAGGAGGATTGCTCACAGGGTTAGGCATCATGGCCATTCCGGGCGTCGGGCCAGTAGTTGCCGCCGGATGGCTCGCTGCTACCGCAGCGGGGGCAGTTGCCGGTGCCGCTGTAGGGGGAGCAACGGGCGGAATTATCGGCGTAATGACAGATGCTGGCGTACCTGAAGCGGATGCCCATGTTTATGCAGAAGGCGTACGTCGTGGCGGCGCTCTTGTAACGGCCAAGGTCGAGGATCAGCTTGTTCCAGATGCCGAACGGATCCTTGAACAGTCCAGGTCGATCGATCTCGCCGAACGTCGCAGTGAATACGAGGCTGGCGGCTGGACCGGCTTTGATCCCTATGCGGAACCATACCCAGCAGAAGACATTGAGCGTAATCGCATCCGCAATGTAGATCGACCTTAGTCGAGGAGCTGAGGTTCCGAGGCTGTAGCAGTTCCGCGGGATCTGTTACGGCTTGTGTTTCGGCTGAGTTGCTTGCCTTCGCCAATTCTTTGGGCTCTTTCGGGGGTTCCATCGGCGGCGGATCCGGGGTGTTTACAACCGGGTCGGTGGCTCGTCCGCGCTCGTTGCCGGTTTTCGATCGGAGCGTTAGGGTCGCGCTGGACGGGCTCTTTCGCCGCTCCTCTCTTTCGGAGTTTCTTTCATTCATGCTCCTCTTGAGCTAGGTGGCTCCTCCCGGCGTTCAACAACGAACGCGATCCGGACTTTTCGTTCGAGCAGATTTACACCCCACTGCCAGCGTGACCCAACGGGAGTACCTCGTCCCGCTCTCATTTGATCAACGCTGCCTGTATATTCAGCGACCACTTCGCCGAAGCTGTTGCGCTGGATATCCACCTTTTGTCCGGCTTCGACCTTGTCGTTGAGTTTGATCAGATGCTCGACAAACCCGCCCTGGGACAGGTGAGGAAAGCACGTTGAGAAGATCGCGATTGGCTAGGGGGTGGATTACAGGACGCATGTTCTGGCGCAACCGCAACTTCCAGAGTGTCGCCGGCTATGTCCGCTTCATGCGATGGCAAAGCTGACCTTAACGGCCTAACGCGGCGCAGTAGCGCAGCCAATTCCAGCTCTCTAGCGAACGATCAGTTCGGCGCGCCCGCTTCGGAATTCGTGCTTGGTAAGAAATGAAACGATCGCTGCAGCGATTTTGCCGCCGCCCTGTTCCGAAGGCTCGATGGCGTTGGCAAAGTCGGCGTCCTTGTCGCAGATAATGCGAAGGTCGATCACTGGAACGCCGCGCCCAGCGGCTGCTCGTGTAATGCAGTCATTGAGGACCGACAGGGCCGTTACCACAATGCGCCTCTCCTCAGAGTTCGGATAACGGACGTCGTAGATCGTACAAACGGCGGTGGGCAGCTTGACGGCCAGAACGGCATCCAGTGTCGACCGATACTCCAGGCAAAACTGCTCTCTTATTTCGGCCAGTCTTAGCAGGGCGTCGGCGACGGACCGAGACGGAGCGTCCAAAACAGAGGAAACGCCGAGCGCGTCGTTACCTCCCATGCTGACCACCAGATGAGTGGCGTCAGCCGGCACACTGTCCAGCTGCTGGCGCACCCCTGCCATGACGCTGCCGTCAACGGCAAGCAGGTCGGCCGACCACCCGATCGGAAGCTGGCGCACCAAATGGGCCAGTACATCTGCTCCGCCGGTCACGTAGGCACGA
>NZ_RZTI01000135.1:0-16327 GCF_003997275.1 Mesorhizobium sp. M6A.T.Ce.TU.002.03.1.1 | reverse complement strand
AAGGCGCTCTTGTCGATCGGCGCGAACAGGCCCGAGCGTTTCAGGTCTGCGCTGACGATGCCGGAAATCTCCGCACCCAGCGCATCGCCGCCCTGGAAATCGGTGATGGCGATCGGCAGCGGCTCGACATTGCCTTTGTTGACGTTGAGCTCAACGAGCGCCCGCGCCGGCAAAGTGGCGGCGGCAGTCATACCCAGCGCCATCGCTGCGATCATCAGGAGCGGCTTGAGGATGGATTTCATGTCTTCTCGCTTCTCTTCAATGATTTTAGGGGCGCTAGGCCTACAGGCCCAGCATCTCTCTCGGATCGAAAGTGACCCGAACGTCGGCCCAGATGTCTTGTTTGCCTGCGGGAACCTGCAGGCCGGCCACATCGCATTTCTGAACCGCGCGCACGGCACTTTCGTCGAACGGGCGGTTTCCGCTCGATTTTTCAACGGATGGCCGGCCATCCAGCTTGCCTGAGGCGTCCAGGTTGAACCGGACTACGACGATGAAATTCTCCGACCCCTCGACCCCCGCCGGCAGCGTCCAGCAACCACCAAGCTGGGCCTCCAATGCTCCCTGCTCCGACCTTGAAAGCTTCTGGCCCTGATCCTTGTCGCCACCGAGCGATGCCTGTTGGGTCGAGCGCTTGGCGCCGCCGCCGGACGGCTTTCGCTTGTCGAGCAACGCGGAAATCTCGTCGGCGTTGAACTGCTTGTCTTCCGACTTCGGCTTGGACGAGGCCTCCTTGACCGGCTTGTCGGCGTCCTTGCGCTCCGGCGCCTTGGCGCTTTCGGCCTGGGCCGGCTGCGGCTTCGGCCGCGCCTGCGGGGCGGGCGCAGAGTCCGGAAGCTGCGTCGTCTCGGTGGGCTGCTCTTTCGTTATTGCTTCGGCGACGGCGTCCGGCTTGACCTCGGGCTGCGGGTCGATGGCGGCGGTCTTGTCCTGCGGCGGCGTCGGTGCCGGCTCTTTGGCCGGTGTCGGCTTAGGCTCCGCCTGCTTGACTGGCTCCGGCTTCACCTCTTCCTTCGGCTGCGGGACCGGTGCGACCTCCGTCGCCGGAACAGGCTTGGGCTGCTCCTTCGGCTTCGGCACATCCTCGGGCTTCGGCTTCTCTTTCGGCGTCGGCGCGGGCGGCGGCGCCTCAGCGAGATCGACCGGGTTGGGCTTGGCTTCCGGCGTTATCGGCTTGTCGGTGTCGACGCTGTTCTCGCCGACCTTCTGGGCATCGGGAACGATGTCGGGGCGCTGTGTCGGCACCGGCGCCGGCTTCTCGTGCATCACGGCCTTCTTGTCGCCTTGCAGAATCTGCGCGGTTGCTTCCATCGGCACGATCTCGACCGACACCGATTCCACGTCGGACGCGGGCATGGCAGGCGGCGACGACAGCGTGAACAGCCCGAAGGCCAACGCTACCGTATGCAAGATCACCGATGTGGTGAGGCCCGTCCTCATCTTGCGTCTACTGATCCTGTTCCTGCAGCGAAACCAGGCCGATGTTCTTGTAGCCGGCGGCCGAGATGCGGGCCATCACCTTCATGGCGGTGCCGTAGTCCGTCAATTTGTCGCCACGGATGAAGATGCGCTCATCATAGCCGGTCTTGGATATCGCCTGCAGTTTCGCCACCAGCTCCTCGATCGGGATTTCGGTCTCCTGGAGATATATCTGGCCGGTGGAGTTGATCGAGACGGTGATCGGCTGCGTGTCGACATTCATCGCCTTGGCCTGCGTGTCCGGCAGGTCGATCGGCACGCCAACCGTCAGCAATGGTGCGGCGACCATGAAGATGATCAGCAGCACCAGCATCACGTCGACCATCGGCGTGACGTTGATTTCCGATATCATCGCGTGATGGCGGCCGCGCCGCCTGTGGCCACGACCACCGCGTCCTCCACCACCCGCGCCTACAGACATTCCCATGATTGTTCCTCAGGTCTTCTGCGCGACTTTTTCATCGATTTGGCGCGAGAGTATGGCGGAGAACTCGTCCGCAAACCCCTCCATGCGCACGGCGATCTTGCTCGCGTCCGATGACAGCTTGTTGTAGGCGATGACGGCGGGGATAGCCGCGAGCAGGCCGATGGCGGTGGCCAGCAGCGCTTCGGCAATGCCGGGTGCGACCACCGCCAGGCTGGTATTCTTGGATGCGGCGATCGCCTGGAACGAGGTCATGATGCCGATCACGGTACCGAACAGGCCGATGAAGGGCGCTGCCGAGCCGGTGGTGGCGAGAAAGCCAAGCCGTCCTTCCAGTTTTTCCATTTCGCGGGTCAGCGCCAGGTCCATCGCCTTGTCGATGCGGTTCTGCAGGCCAAGCGGCGATTTCGCGCCCTTCTCGAAGCTCTTCTTCCATTCGCGCATGGCGGCGACGAAAATGGCGCCCATGCCGGTGGTCTTGCGATCTGCGAGCGTGCGATAAAGCTCTTCCAGCGACTGCCCCGACCAGAACACCTGTTCGAAGCGATTGAGCGCGAGCCGCATGCGGCCATAGGCGACGAGCTTGTCGACGATGATCGCCCAGGTCCAGATCGAGGCGCAGAGCAGCCCGATCATGACCAGCTTGACCACCCAGCCGGCCTGCATGAACAGCGCCCAAATCGACAAATGCGCGCCCGGTTCGGCGAGTGCGATATTTTCCATGGTTACGTCCTTAAGATTTTCCGGGCACGGCTGGCGGCTGGCCCATGGGCATCCCTTGTGGTCCGTTCGCGCAAAGCTTCCGGAATAACCCCAAAATGCACCGTTGGCGGCCTTTTCGGGGCAAATGTTGGTGAAAGGAAGGCGCTGGATTCCTCCAATCTTCACCACTCTCTTCATGAACCGTTATGGTTAAGGATGGGTTAGGACGTACAGCGCGGCGCATTGCCGCGCCTTGGGCGGGCCCCCAGGCATCGTCAGCGGATCATCGGCGTCAGTAATTTATCCATTGCCTTGGGGCATGAAGGCCGCGATCCATTCCTTCGGAAAACGTCTTGGCCGGCCATTCTCGCCGATGATCGCCGCCTCGACCCGCGCCTCGACCAGCACCTCGCCGCCGCGCTTCAGCTGTTGCGCCATGAAGATGCGGGCGCCCGAAATGTCCTCGGTGCGCGTCTCGATGGTCAGGATGTCGTCCATGCGGGCGGACCCGCGGAAGTCGATCTCCATGCGCCGCACCACCCACACTATTCTTTCGCCATGCTTGCCGTTGGCGAGCTCGGTGTGATGGACGCCGGCAAGCCTGAGATAATCGGAACGGCCACGCTCGAAGAATTCGAGATAGCGCGCGTGGTAGACGACGCCGGAGAAATCGGTGTCGGCATAATAGACCCGCGCCATCAGCAGGTGGCCGAATTCCGTCAGCGCGCCGGAAAGCCCGGCGCCGAGCGCCGCCGATTCACCATGATCGTCCATCGCGCTTTCCTTTTTGGGCCTGACCGGGCACCTAAAGCGCGACGCGCTTTAGGTAGTTGTTTCCGTGCGTGTCGTTGTCCCAAAGCCGCTACACACTTTTGGGCGACACTCATTAGCTTGGCGCATGAACCCGATGGCACTGTTGACGGCGATGATCAAGACCTTGATGGCGGCGCTGCTTGTGCTGACCGCGCTGGCGCTGCCGGGCCAGGCGGCGAGCTTTTCGGTGAAGCGCGGCCTCAATCTCGACCAATGGACGACTTGGCCGAGCGAGGACAAATGGGGCGACCGGCAGGCAATCCTGCCCTATCCGGAATGGCGCAAGTTCCTTGGCGATGATGGCCTCGAGGCGCTGAAGGGCGCCGGCTTCGATTTCCTGCGCATGCCAGTCGATCCGTCGCCGTTCCTGTCGGACGAGACGGCGGCGCTGCGCGACGAGCTCTATGCCAGCGTGCTGGACTCGGTGCGGATGATCAATCGCGCCGGCTTGAAGGTGATCGTCGACATGCATCTGATCCCCAGCGGCAGCAGCCGCAAGATCGGCATGGGCGAGGTGATGCACGACCCGAAAGTGTTCGAAGCCTATGTCGAAATGGTGCGCAAGATGGCGCGCACGCTGGCCGATGAGGATCCGCGCCAAGTCGCCTTCGAGCCGATGAATGAGCCGGTCGTCGACTGCGACAGCGACGTCACCAGCCTCTGGCCGGAGCGCCAGCAGAAACTGTTCGCGGCTGCGCGTTCGTCGGCCACCAAGCTCACCCTGATCCTGACCGGCGCCTGCTATTCCAATGCGGCATCGCTGGCAAAGATCGATCCGAAGGCGATCCCCGACGACAACATCATCTGGACCTTTCACTCCTACGAGCCGTTCCTGCTGACCCACCAGGGCGCGACCTGGGCCGGCGACTTCATCCCCTACGTGACCGGCCTGCCCTATCCGCTCAGCGCCGTCCCGCGCGCCCAGCTGGATGCTACGCTCGATATGATCCGGGCAAGGATCAAGGCCGAGGCGCCATGGGCGCGGCAGAGCGGTCTGCTTGCCTATCTCGACGAGCAGGTCGCCAGCATGGACACGGATGAGAAGCTGCTCGCTGTCATGGACACGCCGTTCAAGACTATCGAAGCCTGGGCGAAGGCCAATGGGATAAAACCGGAGAACATCACGCTCGGCGAGTTCGGCATGATCCTCCAGGAATACGGCAATGCCTATGTGATGCCGGCCAAATACCGCGCCGCTTATGTCAGGGACATGGTCGCGCGCGCCGAAGCTCATGGCTTCTCTTGGTCGGTCTGGAGCTATGGCGGCGCCTTCGGCATCGTCGACGCTTTTGACAGAGAAAAAGCCGAGCCGGATGTGATGGAGATGATCAAGTCGCTTCATTGAAGCGGTTCAGGCTGAACCCAGTTCGATCGAAAGAATCTCTGGGCGCACCCCAAAACGCACCGGCAGGATGCTGAAGCCGAGCCCTCCGGAGACGATCAGGTTGCGGCTCTCCTCCACGACATGGCCATAGGCAAAACGGTTGCCGAAGCGGGATGGCACGACCGGAGAATAGCCGAGCAACCGCACCTGTCCGCCATGGGTATGGCCTGAAAGGGTCAACGATACCCGTGACGGGACCTTCGGGAATATATCCGGCTCATGCGCGAGCAGGATAACGGGAGCCTTGTCGCTCACCTTTGCCAGCGTGCCATGCAGGTCGTCCAGTCCTTTGAATCTGCTGCGGCCCCAGGCTTTGCCCGGCCGCAGCGCAAGTTGGTCCGCAAGCCCGGCGACCCAGAAGCCATGCCCGTCCTTTTCAAGGCGGACGACATCGTTTTCTAAGACCGGGATACCGGCGCTCTCGAGCGCCCTGCGCGCCACCGTCGGCCCCAACCCGGCCTTTTGCGCGGAAAGGTCCTCCCACCAGTCGTGATTGCCAAGGATCGACCACACGCCGAGCGGCGCCTTCAGATCGGACAAGGCCGGCGCCCATTCGGAGGAATCCACCCAGTCCGTCACCAGGCGTGTGCCGGATGCATAGTCGCCAAGCAGAACAATCAGATCCGGCTGCAGGGTGTTCGCCCGTTCGGCAAGCGACCTGATCCGCTCCGGCGTCATCCATGGCCGGCAAGCATGAATATCGGCGAGAGCGACAACGCGAAGCCGCAATCCTGCAGGCCAGTTTGGCGGCGTCAATGAATAGCGCTTTACATGCGTCAGCAACATCGGCTCCAGGCCAACCGCATAAGCGCTGAGCGACACGGCGGATAAGAACGAACCGCCGATGAGGCGCAGGAAGCCACGTCTGGTGATCATCGCTCAGCTCCGTCGTTCGTGGGATCGACGGTCCCACAGCGCGAGGCGTTAGAGCCCGCAAATGCGCCGGCAAGCTGACCGGGATTAGGAGATTTTGCGCAGGAACGAAGGGCCGGCGGACGCTACTCTTCCTGGAACAGGCTGATCTGCTGCTGCGCAAGGTCCTTCGGCGCGTCGAGGCCGAGATGCCGCCAGGCATTGGCGGTCAGCACGCGGCCGCGCGGCGTGCGCTGAATAAAACCCTGCTGGATTAGATAGGGCTCTATGATGTCCTCGATGGCATCGCGCGGCTCGGAGAGCCCTGCAGCGATGGTCTCGATGCCGACAGGCCCGCCGCCAAAATTCCGCGCGATCATCGAGAGATAGCGGCGGTCGAGCGCGTCGAGGCCGAGTGCATCGACCTCGAGCCGCGTCAGCGCCTCGTCGGCGATCTGGCGATCGACATGACCGTCGCCGGCGACGGAGGCAAAATCGCGCACGCGGCGCAACAGCCGGCCGGCGATGCGCGGCGTGCCGCGTGCTCGCCGCGCGATCTCCTGCGCGCCATCGTCGCCGAGCGGCATGGCAAGGATGCGGGCGCCGCGCCGCACGATCTGCTCTAGTTCCTCGATCGAGTAGAAATTGAGACGAACCGGAATGCCAAAACGGTCGCGCAGCGGATTGGTCAAAAGACCGAGCCGGGTGGTTGCGGCGACCAAGGTGAAGCGGGCAAGATCGATCTTGACCGAGCGCGCCGCCGGCCCTTCGCCGATGATCAGGTCGAGCTGGAAATCCTCCATCGCCGGATAGAGGATTTCCTCGACCGCCGGATTGAGCCGATGGATCTCGTCGATGAACAGGACGTCGCGGTCTTCGAGATTGGTAAGCAGCGCCGCCAGATCACCGGCCTTGGCGATGACCGGACCGGAGGTGGAGCGGAAATTGACGCCGAGTTCGCGCGCCATGATCTGCGCCAGCGTCGTCTTGCCGAGGCCGGGCGGCCCGACGAACAGCACGTGGTCGAGTGCCTCGCTGCGGCCCTTGGCGGCCTCGATGAACACTTTGAGATTGGCCCGCACCGCCGCTTGGCCGACGAAGTCGCCGAGCGTCTGCGGCCGCAAGGTCTGCTCGGCATCCTCGCCGCGCTTGTCGGGAGCAATGAGGCGTGGCGAAAGGCTCATGCCGCCTTCCTTGCACAGGGCAGGGAACGGGACAAGCGCAGACTCACCGCGCCAGTTCCTTCAGCCCGAAGCGGATCAGCTTCGACGCATCCGCGTCCCCACCGGCGCTTTTCAGCGCTGCCGCCACCGCATTGGCGGCGGTATCGCGCGAATAGCCGAGATTGACCAGCGCCGAGACGGCGTCGGTGATCGGCGCCGGCGCGACGCCCTCGCCGAGTTCCTGCTTCAGGCCGATGGTGCCCGAGGCAGTGCCTGCATAGGCTGGGGCCTTGTTCTTCAGTTCGGTGACGATGCGCTCGGCCACCTTTTTGCCAACGCCCGGCGCGCGGCTGACCACGGCAATATCACGTAGCGCGATGGCATTGGCGAGATCGGCCGGCGCCAGCGTCGACAGGATGGCCAGCGCCACCTTGGCGCCGACACCCTGCACATTGCTCATCAACAGCCGGAACCACTCGCGCTCGAGCACCGACTGGAAACCGTAGAGCCGCAGCATGTCCTCGCGCACATAGGTCTCGATGAACAGCACCACCGCCTCGCCGGGTGCCGGCAAAGCGGCAAGCGTGCGCGCCGAGCAGTGGGCGACATAGCCGACGCCGTGCACATCGACGATGCAGAAATCCTCGTCGATCTCGTCGAGCGTGCCTTTGAGCTTGCCGATCATGCCAAGGCTCTCATGGATACAAGGCCCTCATGGATAGGTTTCCGGAGACATGATGTCGAGGTCCGGGAAGTAGCTGCGATAGCGCGCGGCATCGCGTGTCAGCAGACGATGTCCCGCAACGACGGCGTGGGCTCCAATAAAGAAATCCGGCAGCGTTCGTTCGCGGAGCCCCCCTGCGCGGCGATATCGGGAATGCGTGACGCCGGCAAGGAACGCCGCTTCCCATGGCAAGAGTTCGCGATCCACCTTGAGCGTCTCGACTGCTTTACGAAGTGCGGCTTCCGTCGCTATCAGCGGCGCGAGTTCGGACCAGACGATTGTGTTGATAACGAGTGCGCCATCGCGCCGGCATGCGGTGATCGCCGACGCCGACCACTTCGTCTCCCGTCCGGCAGGACCCCAAACGTCGATCAGGACATTTGTGTCAATCAATGTCGAGATCTTCACGTGGACCCCTCAGCCACTCGATGTACTCGTCTGCCGTCATCCCTCCCAGATCCAGCGTGCCGGCCATCTGATCGAGCAGCCGGCTGAAGCTACGGGAAGCCTCCTCTTCGGAAATGTTTTCGTTGACCGCAACGACACGAACTCCATCGTCAGTGGGCAAGAACTCCACCTCCGAGCCTGGGCCGATGCCCAGGCGATCCCGTATCTCTTTCGGGATCGTCACCTGTCCTTTGGTTGTCACCCGCATGGTAATACCTCTCAGGTATTACTTATTGCCAACCCTGAGAACAAGTCAAGAACAAACTTATCGTATCGTCCCGAAAATCGGAATCGATTTTCGGAAAGCACGATGCATAGATTCAAAGTGCTAGAGCGTACTTTGTGCGTCCAAATGGACGCTCGTCGCTCTAGGCCAGCGCCATCCTATAGGCAACACTCTGCCGGTGATGCGCATGGCAGATGGCAATGGCCAGCGCGTCGGCGGCATCGTCGGTATCGAAAGTAGCCTTCGGCATCAGCACCTTGACCATCATGTGGATCTGCTTCTTGTCGCCATGACCGACGCCGATCACGGCCTTCTTGACGGCGTTGGGCGCATATTCGGCAACGACCAGGCCTGCCCGCGCCGGCACCAGCATGGCGATGCCGCGCGCTTGGCCGAGCTTCAGCGTCGCTGCCGCATCCTTGTTGACGAAAGTCTGCTCGACCGCCGCCTCGTGCGGCATGGCGGCATGCAGGATCTCGGCGAGCCCATCATGCAACTGGCAAAGACGCGTCGCCAGCGCCGCCTTGTCGTCGGAACGCACGGTGCCGGAGGCGACGAAGCGCAGCGAATTGCCGAGGCTCTCGACGATGCCCCAGCCGGTGCGCCTCAGCCCCGGATCGATGCCGATGATGCGAATCGCTTCCCCCATCCGCCAAGTCTACCCCTAGCGGACAGCGATGCCAGCGAAATGTGAACAAACCAGAAACAGGCTCTCGCTACACCCGAGCAGCCTGTTAGCCGCGGGCGAAAGCCGTGTTGAGCAGCGTGATCTGGTCGGAAACCGGATTGACGCGGCGGCCGGATGGCGACACGTCAGGCACGGCGCCGCCGTAGATTTCCTCGTCCATGCGACGCACCAGCGCCTGCAGGCGCAGCGAACGGTTGATGAGGTCAAGAAAATCCTTGGGCAATTCGACCCAGCCTGCGGCATCGTTGTTGGCGGAAGCGGTGTCGAGACGCACCTTAGATTTTTCGGAAGCAACCTGATCGCGGGTCATCTCTCCGGAATTCGCCGCACGCTGCAAGAGCAGCCAGGAAGCGACCTGCATCAGCCTTGTGGTCAGTCGCATCGACTCGGCCGCATAGAGCGTCGCCGCCAGCCTGGACAATTTCTTCGCCTCGGCCCGGCCCTTGCCGTCCAGATATTCGGCCGCCTGCTCGACCAGGCCCATGCCTTCCTGGTAGAGCGGCTTGAAGGATTGGGAGAAAACCCGGCGCTCCGCCAGCTTGATGGTTTTCGCGCTTCCCTTCGAAGTCTCGTTCATCGATACGCCCTGCACTTGCCTTACAGCCGGCCGAATCGGCGTCATCGCCGTCACGTCCTGCACCCTATATGACCGAGGCTTGAAAATGCGCTTCGGAGCGGGTGAAGGCAAGCACATGTTTAACAAACGGTTAACGGCGGCGCAGACGCCCGGGCAATCCGGATTGCGGGCAAAAAAAGAGCCGCGGATAAGGCGGCTCTCAGGAGTTTAACAGGGAGGCGTCAAACAAAGTGGCTCCAACCACTCGGTAAGAATCCAGATCACTGGATGCACATAGTAAACGCCTGTAAAGCTTAATGAAGCCTTAACGGCGCGGATATTTTTTGATCTAGCGCCGCCCGCCTGTGCCGTAACAGCACATGCTCAGGCCCGGGCTCAACCCTTTGGGCTCAGGCCTTTTGCGCCTCAGGAAGCCGCTCGGCTTTCCAAACCACCGGCAGTGCGATGTAGGCAAACAGCAGCAATCCCGCGTAAAAGCCCATCGAGGACGTTGCCACCAGTGGCTCGATCGCCGGGTTTCCGCCAAGCATGATGTAAAGGCCGATCAACAGGCCGATGCCACTGATTGCCGTCAACCAGAAATGGACAGTAGCGAGCGTCTTTTGCCCGACTGCCGGAAACAGATGGTAAAAGAAGGCGAACACCGCCGACATCAGCCATCCGGCCACCATGATGTGGGCGTGGGTCGGCATCTGCGCATGGTCTTTGCTGATCGCCATCTCAAGGCCAAGCGCCATCCCGAACATCGCGTAGATGACGGCCAGCGTGAAGAAATTTCGTGCTACCTTTTGCATAGTATCCCCCGATTTGCCTTTTCCCCTTATGGGAATGGGTTGAATTCAGGCGGTCGACCCGCCACCGGGGTCCCCGGCATCGGCGCATTAGCATCGGCAATGTTTCTGGACGATGCCGCATCGCGCCCGACCCTTCCCCGGCGTTGGTCAGAATAGCAGAAAACAGCGCGGTGAGACATGGTGTTGAAGCCGACGCTGAACGATATCACCATCCTGGGCGGGCATGGCGCTGGGTCCTGACCACCGGGATTGCTCTCGCCCCGGCGGAACGTGCCGATTGATACCGAGCGCCGCCTGAAATCTGTGGTGAAGCTGCCGGCGGCAGCTTCCATGGGCGGCGATCTATAGAAGGCCGGTGATCCCGTCCCACAGAAGCTTGACCGCGACGACCGCCACGGTCGCGTAGGTGAATGGATAGAACAATTCCGGCCGCATCCGCCGCACCAGCCAGGCGCCGGCGATGGTCGAGAGCGGCGCCAGCGGTACCAGAACCGCCGACGCGGTCAGGTTGGTGGTGTCGAACTGCCCCAGCGCAAAATAGGGGATGAGCTTCAATGCGTTGGTGGCGGCAAAGAAGATGGCGGCGGTGCCCGACAGCACTTTCGGATCGAGCCGGATCGGCAGCGCATAGACCTGAAAGGGCGGGCCGCCGACATGGGCGACGAAGCTGGTGAAGCCCGCGACCGTCCCCCAGAAGGCGGCAGCCGCGCGGTTGGGCTCGGCTGAGTGGTTTGCACCGTGCCGCATCTGTAGATAGACCCAGCGAAGCACGAAGATAATCGCCACGGCGCCGACGATCAGCCGCACCATTTCCGCTGTCACCAGCGCCGCGGTCAGCCAACCGAGGCCGATGCCGATCACCGCCCCCGGCATCATGTCTGCAAGCATCTTGCGGTCGTAGACACCCCACCATGTCCACACCGAGACGATGTCCATCAGGCACAGTATGGGCAGCAGGATGGCGGCGGCCTGGACCGGCGGCATGGCCAGCGCCATCAGCGGCACGCCGACGAAGCCGACCGCACCGCCAAAGCCGCCCTTGGACAGACCGACCAGGATGACGGCTGGAATGGCGGCGGCATAGAACCACGGATCGAGAAGCAGGCCTGACATCTGAGGGGAGCAGTTGGAGGGAAGGTTGGCCTCGGGAATAGACCAGAAATGTGCACGCCGCGACCGCAAAATACGAGCGCAATGCGCCTGAGCCCGTCAGCCACCGGAGCCTGTCAGATGTTTGGCATGTCGAGCGGTGGCGGGCGCCTCCGGATCGGCTGCGCCTTGATGATGGCTGTGCTGGTTTCGGCCTTGTCGGCGATACGGTCGAGGAGCTTGTCGAGATCGCCGATCGAGCGCACGAACAGCCGGGCAACAAAGCAATCGTCGCCCGTCACCTTGTCGCATTCGCCAAACTCCGGGATCTCCTCGATCAGCTTCTGGACGATATGCAGCTTGCCCGGCAAGGGCCGGATGCGAACGATCGCCTGCAAGGTGTAGCCGAGCGCCTGGGGATCGATCTCGACGGTGAAAGCCCTGATAACGCCGCGATCCTCGAGACGTCGGAGCCGCTCCGAAACGCTTGGCGACGACAACCCGACCTGCTGGGCCAACTCCTTCAGCGAGGTTCGTGAATCCCGGATCAGGATGTCGAGAAGCTTTTTGTCCAGGTCGTCCAGCATTTTACGATCCGCAATCGAAAACGAGATTTGCCTCACTTAATTAGGCAAAGCAGGGATAACACCTTCTGCAAATCATGGAACGCGCCGGAACCATGTGAGATTATCAAGTCTCAACAGATCTCAGGGGTATTTCATGGACAGCACGGTGCGTGGCACGATCGAAATGACGGCCGCAATGACGATCCTGGGCACGATCGGATGGTTCGTCGTCATGTCGGGCCAGCCCATCATGGACGTCGTCTTCTGGCGCTGTGCCTTCGGCGCGATAACGCTGCTGATCATCTGCGCTGCCTTGGGGCTGCTGCGCGGCAGGCTGTCACTGCGCATCGTGGCGATCGCGGCGCTGGGGGGTGCTGCCATCGTCGTCAACTGGCTGCTCCTGTTCAGCTCGTTTTCCCGCGCCTCGATCTCGATCGCCACGGCTGTCTACAACACGCAGCCCTTCATGCTGGTCGGCTTTGGCGCGCTCTTCTTCTCAGAGCGGCTGACCATGACAAAGCTGGCCTGGCTTGGCATCGCCTTTGCCGGCATGCTGCTGATCGTGCAAGGCTCGCCTGATGCCGGCTCCGATGCAGGCCCCAATACAGGTAATGTCGGCACGGATTATTTTACCGGTATCGCGATGGCGCTGGGTGCGGCTTTCTTCTGGGCCGTCGCCGCCATCGTCACCAAGAAGCTCAAAGGCACGCCACCGCACCTGATCGCCCTGATCCAGGTCTGCGTCGGCGTCGTCATGCTGGCACCCTTCGCCAATTTTTCCCAACTTCCCGCCGATGCGTGGAGCTGGAGCATGCTGGCGACGCTTGGCGTCGTCCATACCGGTCTGATGTACATCCTGATGTACGGCGCCATTCAGAAACTGCCGACGCATCTGCAGGGGTCGCTGTCCTTCATCTACCCCGTGGTCGCGATCCTGGTCGATGTCGTCGCCTTCGGCCACCGGCTGCATCCGGCCCAGATCGTCGGCGCCGCCGCCATCCTGATCGCCGCCGCCGGCATGAATCTTGGCTGGACGCTGTGGAAATCGAAGACCCCAGCCGGGAGCACTCAGGCAATCAAGTGAGGCAAGAACGTCGCCGGACGACAATCCTGCGCCAATGATCCTGCCCCGCCCGCCTGTTCAAGGCCGGCACTTTGCTCTATGCCGCAATGCAACCATCTTCGCCCGGCATAGGCGAAAACCGGGATCGAAAACCAATGAACGACGCAACGCCTCCAAATCGCTGCCGCATCGTGCTGATCGCGCCGCCCGGCGTGCCGGCTGAGCGCATCGTTGCGGCGTTCGAGGGCGGCGACGTCGCCTCGCTTATCCTGCCCGAGAACGGCATGGACGAGGCCTCCTTCCAGGCCTTCGCGGAACAGATAGTGCCGGCGGCGCAAGCGGCAGGCGTTGCCGTCGTCATTGCCGGCGACACCCGCATCGCCGGCCGCGTTCAGGCCGACGGCATCCATATCGAGGTCGGCAAGGCCGAACTCGCCGAGACGATCGAACGTTTTCAGGAAAAAATGATGGTCGGCACCGGCGGCGCCAAGACCCGCGACGATGCGCTGGAACTCGGCGAGCTCAGGCCCGACTACATCTTCTTCGGCCGTTTCGGCTACGACAACAAGCCGGAGCCGCACCCACGCAACCTGTCGCTGGGGCAATGGTGGGCAGATGTGATCCAGATTCCTTGTATCGTCATGGCCGGGTCCGACCTCGCCTCGGTGGAAGCGGTGGCTGCCACCGGCGCCGAATTCGTGGCGCTGTCCAGCGCCATCTTTGCCGAAGGCGTCGATCCAAAGATGGCAGTCGCCAGCGCCAATACGCTGCTCGACGAGGCCGCGCCGCGTTTCGAGGACTGACGTGCCCACGCGGACAATCCTTTTCGGTGCTTTGCTTGTGGCGCTCGCGGTGCAGACCGCCATGGCGGAAACCGTCCCATTGCCGCAAGCCAAGCCCAACGTCGGTGCAAAGACGGACAAGCCGATCGCCACGCCGCTGCCGCAGCCTGCAACCACGGCCCCGCTGCCGTCGGCCGACGCCATCAATCCGGATCGCTTTGGTGCAAAGCCGTCGGATTCTGCCTATGGCGCCTTCCAGCGCGGCCTTTACAAGACGGCCTACAACCTCGCCTTGGTCCGCGCCCAGAACGGCGATCCGGCGGCGCAGACGCTAGTCGCCGAGATATTGTCGCGCGGTCTTGGCATGCCGGTCAACGCGGCGGAGGCGGCAAAGTGGTACGCGCTTGCCGCCGAGCAGGGCGTACCGGAATCGCAGTTCCAGTATGCGCTGATGCTGCTCGACGGCCGCTACGTCAAGAAGGACGAAAAGGGGGCCTACGCGCTGATGCAGGCCGCCGCCGAGGCCGGAAATCGTCTGGCGCAGTTCAATTTCGCGCAGCTGCTGGTCCAGCAGGATCCCGGCGATGCCGGCATCGCAAAGGCCGTGTCCTACTATCAGCGCGCCGCCGCTACCGGCCTTGCCGACGCGCAGTATGCGATGGCGCAGGTCTATGCCAATGGCGTCGGCGGCAAGCCGCGCGACGATGTCCAGGCGCGAGGCCTGCTGGCACAGGCAGCACGGCAGAACTACGATACGGCACAGATCGATCTCGCCGCCTGGATGATCGAAGGACGTGGTGGCGCCCGCGACCTGAAGTCCGGCTTCGGCTGGATGAAGCAGGCCGCCGAAGGCGGCAATGTCGCCGCCCAGAACCGCCTCGCCAAGCTTTACATGGGCGGCATCGGCACCGATCCGGATCCGATCCTTGCCGGCGCCTGGTACGTCGTCGCCCGCCGTGCCGGGCTCATCGACCCGCAGATGGACGATTTTCTGCAGGGCCTGACCGACGACCAGACGAAGCAGGCACTGCAGAAGGCCAACCGCCTGCCGTAGAGCGCCACGGGATGGCTGTGCGCCCGCCACTCCCTTGCCTCTCCCGGAGATTTGTGGTCTTGGAGGCACCAAATCGCTTTCATTGCGAAAATCTCATCCCGGATCACATCCTCATGGCCAAGATCAATGGCAACGAAATCCGTCCCGGCAACGTCATCGAGCATGATGGCGGCCTTTGGGTGGCGGTCAGGACCAATCACGTCAAGCCCGGCAAGGGCGGCGCCTATAACCAGGTCGAGCTGAAGAACCTGATCAACGGCACCAAGCTCAACGAGCGTTTCCGCTCCGCCGAAACCGTCGAACAGATCCGGCTGGAGATGAAGGACTTTTCCTTCCTCTACGAGCAGGGCGAAGCGCTGGTATTCATGGATACCGAAAGCTACGAGCAGCTTGAATTGCAGAAGGACTTTGTCGGCGACCGCGCCGCCTTCCTGCAGGACGGCATGATGGTGACGGTCCAGCTCTATGACGAAAGGCCGATCGGCATTTCGCTGCCCGACCAGGTAACGCTGACCATCACCGAGGCCGATCCGGTGGTGAAGGGCCAGACCGCGGCCTCGTCTTACAAGCCGGCGATACTTGAGAACGGCATCCGCGTGCTGGTGCCGCCCTTCATCGGTTCGGGCGAGCGCATCATCGTCGACACCAACGAAATCACTTACGTGCGCCGCGCCGACTAAGGCGCCGGCAGCAGGAAGAAGCGCAGCAGGAAGAAGCACAATGGCGCGTTCCGCGATCCTCAATGTCATGGTCCAGGCCGCCATGAAGGCCGGCCGCTCGCTGTCGCGCGATTTCGGCGAAGTGCAGAACCTGCAGGTCTCGATGAAGGGCCCAGGCGACTATGTCAGCCAGGCCGACCGCAAGGCCGAAGACATCCTCTTCACCGAGCTGTCGAAGGCGCGGCCGGGCTACGCCTTCCTGATGGAAGAGCGCGGCCTGATCGAAGGCGATGACGGCCAGCACCGCTGGATCGTCGACCCGCTCGACGGCACCACCAATTTCCTGCACGGCATTCCGATGTTCGCTATCTCGATCGCGCTGGAGCGCCAGGGCCAGATCGTTGCCGGTGTCGTCTACAATCCGGCGATGGACGAGCTCTACACCGCCGAGCGCGGCGGCGGCGCCTTCATGAATGATCGCCGCCTGCGGGTCGCCGGCCGCACCAAGTTGATCGATACTGTGATCGGCTGCGGCGTGCCGCATCTCGGCCGCGGCCAGCACGGCAATTTCCTGGTCGAGCTGCGCAACGTGATGGCTGAAGTCTCGGGCGTGCGCCGCCTCGGCTCCGCCTCGCTCGATCTCGCCTACGTCGCGGCCGGCCGCATGGACGGGTTCTGGGAAACCGGCCTGTCGGCCTGGGACGTTGCCGCCGGCATCCTGCTGATCCGCGAGGCGGGCGGCTTCATCTCCGACTTCGCCGGCGGGCAGAACATGCTGGATGGCGGCTCGGTCGTCGCCGGCAACGAGATCATCCAGCGCGCTTTGCTGAAGGTCGTGAAG
>NZ_RZTI01000134.1:0-16405 GCF_003997275.1 Mesorhizobium sp. M6A.T.Ce.TU.002.03.1.1 | reverse complement strand
GCACCGTCGGCGCCGAACACGTCGTCGGTGGCGTCGCTCAGCACGTTGCCGGTGGCGATGGCGCCCTCGGCGACGCTGTTGGTGTCGGCGTTCGCCGTCGGCACGTCGTCGACGACGTCGATGGTGATGGTGCTGGTGATCGTGTTGCCGTTGGCGTCGGTCGCCTGGTAGGTGAAGCTCTCGACGTTGTTGACCGTGTTGGTGCCGTTGTCGGCATCGGCGCCGTCGACCGGTGCGGTCAGCGTGTAGCTGTAGGTGCCGTCGGCATTGAGGGTCAGCGTGCCGTGCGAGCCGGTCGCGCTGCCGACCAGCGCAAAGGTGTAGGGGCCGCTGCCGCCGGAGAGGTTGTCGGCGACCGTGCCGGTCACCGTCTCGGCCGGGCTGGCCGGATTGCTGCCGATCGCCAGTGCTGCTTCATTGACCGTGGCGTCGTCATTGGCGGCCGCCAGGCCGCTGTCCGACAGGGTGATGGTCAGCGTCGTCGTCGACAGGTCGCCGTCGCCGTCCATGATGGTGTAGACGAAGGTGTCGGTGGCGCCGCCGGCCGGCACGGCGTTGGCAAAGCCGTCATAGCTGTAGCTGCCGTTGGCGTTCAGCGTCAGCGTGCCGTAGGTGCCGGCAATGCCGGCGCCGAGGCCGCCGCTCACCGGGCTGGCGGTGTTGCTGCCGGCGGCCACGCCGACAACGCCGCCACCGGCGGCCGCACCGTCGGCGCCGAACACGTCGTCGGTGGCGTCGCTCAGCACGTTGCCGGTGGCGATGGCGCCCTCGGCGACGCTGTTGGTGTCGGCGTTCGCCGTCGGCACGTCGTCGACGACGTCGATGGTGAGTGTATCGTTGGCGCTCTGCCCGTCCTGGTCGGTCAGCACCACTGCAAAGTTCTCGAACAGGCTGTTCTCACCGAGGGCGGTGGGATGCGCCTCATTGTCGAGGAGCGTGTAGGTGTAGCTCACCTGACCTGTCGCGGCATCGTAGGCAGTCACAGCCAGCGTGTTGCCCTCCGGCGTCGTGAACGAGCCCGCCGTGAACACGCCGTTGGTGATGAAGGCCTGACCACCGATCGTCAGCGAGGCAATGCCGTCGGGCGAAGAGATGGTGAAGGTGCCCGTACCGGTCTCGGCCGTGCTTGACGGGTTCGACCCAGGCCCGCCCGGCGTACCGACATTTAACGCCTCTTCATTCACCGTTACGTCGCCGCCACGGGCCTCGGGCGTCAGGTCGGTGATCACCGGCGGTGCATCGCCGATCGAGATTGTCAGTGTCGTGTGCGACAGGTCGCCGTCGCCATCCTTGATGGTGTAGGTGAACACGTCGTCGACGCCGCCGGGCGTGCCGGCATCGCGCGCATAGCTGTAGGTGCCGTCGGCGTTCAGCGTCAGCTTGCCGTAAGTCCCCTGGATCTGCACGCCAAGCGTGCCGCCGTCGTCCAGATCGGAATTCGTCGTGCCGCTCGTGACCCCGACCACCGTCGCACCATCGGCGCCCTGCGTGTCGGCCGCCCCATCAGTCAGGTTGACGTCAACGCCGTCTGTCCCGCCAGCAAGCACATTACCCGTCGCGGGGCCGAACTGACCCGCCGCGATGCTGTCCGTGTCGGCAATCGCCGTCGGCGCGTCGTCGACGATGTTGATGGCCAGGTTGCCTGGCGCTGCCGGATCGCCATCGGCGTCCGTCACCGCGACGGGGAGGTTTACGCTGGTGGTGTCGCCGGAGGTGTTGTCGATGAGCGTATAGGAATAGCTGATCGTGCCCAAGCCGGTCGCGGGATCATAGACATAGCTCGCTGTCAGCGAGCCGGTCGCGTCGGTGAAGGTCTGGGGCACGCCGGTCAGCACATGGCCGCCCAGCGAGACTTCCGACACGCCGTCCGGCGAGCTGAAGCCGATCGTGCCAGAGGTCGTCTCCGAGGTCGCAGGCTCATTCGAGCCATGTGACTCGCCGCTGCGTGCCGGCAGGCCAGCCTCATAGACCGTGGTCGAGGCTACAGGATCAATCGAAGGGGTAGAGTCTTTCTCCCTGACGCCAATCGTCAGTTCGCGCGGCTCCAAACGGCCAAACTGCAAGGCCGTCGGCGGCAGCAATGCCGATAGATCGAACCCATTGCCGATCCCACCGACTGGAACCGCGAAGTTTCCGCCGGCGCTGCCCGGCGTCCCGTTTCCCGGCCCCGCCGAGATCGAGCCGTCGGCGCCGAAGGCAATGTCGACATGGCTTGCTTCAAGCGCCGCCAGCAAGGCGACGCGCGGCACCTCAATGTCGCCGAGAATAAAGGTCGGCACGTTCAGGGCACCGTCCTTGATGACGACCACCGAGCCGTCTGGTTGTTCGAGCAGAAGGTGGCGGCCGTCGACTCGGATATTGTCGATAGCGACGTTGGCCGGAAATCTCACGGTGTTGCCGGCGTCGGCCACATATTCATTCGGCGCCGCAGCCGCTGGTGCATTGGCCGCTGCCGGCGCTTCCGTTTGCACTGCTGCGCCGTTGCCCACATCCGCCGGCACCGGCTCGGCTGCTGCCGGTTGCTCGGTCGAGGCTGCTTGCGCGACCTGGATACCTGCCGCCGATGCCAGGCCGCTGTATTCATTGGAAGCAGAATGTTCGTCCGAGGAACCTGAAACACTGTCCAATTCGATAATGGTCGCCATAGCTGAAACCCCTCCGGTATTTCTCTGGAAGAGACAGCGGTAATCTCGGCTTTGCAACAGTCTGGTAATCTATTCCATATATCCTAATATGCATTTGCCACTATTTTTTACGCATGGTAAATCATATTTATATAACCCTATATATGTTGCCGCAGCAGACCAATTAGCTGGCAATCCTTACGACAATGACGCGGAAAAATAAGTATAAATGTATATAAAAGTTTATACAAAATAGACGTAGCCCTTTTCGATAAAGTTATCCACCTTCCTTTCCAATAATTTGAGACAAGATTGGTAGCGTCCACAGTCAAAGGTGGGCGTTATGAAAAAAGAAAAGGCTGGCCTGGCAACCGGGCTCAAAATGCTCCTGCTAGCGGTCGGCCTTGTCGGCCTGTCGCAGCCAGCACTCGCGAATGCCATTGTGGCGGATGTCGCTGCGGCCGGTGAGCAGCTGGAAAAGGTGCAGGCGCCGCCATGCCTCGGCGGCGTTTCGCTGGCGAGATTTCAGCCTTGGCGGCCTGCTGAAGCTTACCGCACAGATATGTTTCCCGGCAGCTACGGGCTAGCCGTTGCTGATTACGGGGAGGCTCATTCGACGTCGCGAGGCGATGCCGGCATAGATCCTGTGCAGACGGCGGCGATAATCCCCGGTGTGTTCGGATCGGTTGCCTTGTCGATGCGCAACTCTCCCGTCTCGGCGCGCTGGGCACCTGTCTACAGGGCCATCGCCGGCTGCTTCGCGAGCAGTGCGTGCGAGCGCAAGAGCGCTGCTTTTGCCGAGATCGTTAACGCGGTCAAAGACCGGGGGTTCAGCGACAAGCTGTCCTTCGTCAACAGCAGCATAAACCGCGCGATTGCCTACAAGAAAGACAGTGCAGTTTACAGCAGGCTCGACTATTGGGCGAAGCCTTCGGAAATCCTCGAGCGGCGGGCTGGCGACTGTGAGGATTTTGCCATCCTCAAGATGGCGGCTCTGCTGCGGGCCGGTATCCCGGCGCAGAGCATGTCGCTTGTTGTTCTCCAGGATCGCCGCAGAAAATTCTTTCATGCCGTGCTGTCGGTGAGTACGGACAGCGGCACATTCATCCTCGACAGTCTCAACAACACTGTTTTGAAAGACAGCGAACTCCCTGATTATCTGCCGCTGTATTCCTTCAGCACTGACCGGGCGTGGATCCATGGCGCAAAACCAGGGGGCGCGCAAATAGCCGACATCAAGGGCGCTTTCGCAACGGTTGCTCCTGGCGAAGGTTCGGAGCCGGATATGTCCCTGTGAAAATGACGCGAAGCATCGTCAGGATTGAGCTGCACTTGCCCGGAGCGGCAGCTCTAAAGCGCGTTGCATTTGAACGGATTCATGCGACGCGCTTTAAGTTCTTGTTTTTATCCATATAGCAAAACCGCTGCGCACCCTAGGGTCAAGCCCAGGGTCAAGCCCGAGGGCAAGCTTTTGCGCGACATGCATTAGCCGTTGACGAACGCCATCAGCAGCTCCGGTTCGGGTACGGGCGCCCGCACTGCATTCAATTGACCCCGATACCGACGTTCGCCGGCGCCGATGACGAAGCCGCTGGCGATCGGAACTTCGCCATTGGCATCGAGTCGGGCAAAAATGTCGGCGACATTGAGATCCAGCGCCAGCTTGAGATCTTGTCGTGCATCATTGTTTGGTCCGGTCGGCAACTGACGCTTGACCAGTTGCTGGAACGGAGCATTGAAAGTCAGGATCTTCTTCGATGACGCCAAGGCAAAAGCGGGCGAGGGGCAGGCAACCAATATGGCATTGATCGTTCTGATCGATGCAAGCTTTCGCAGGATCAGGTTTTCATCCGCCAGCCCGAGTATGCAGGCCACCCGTATCGCCGACGTCAGATTACCAGTCTTGGTTTGATTTTTGGCGATCTCGTCGATCAGCATGCCGATCGTGCATTTCCTGTTTTCAGCCATCTGCTTCAGCGACATCCAGAAAGCCTTTTCCAGACGAATGCCGCGGCGTATGCCGCCACGCGCGACAACCCGGAACTCCAGCCCGAAATCCTCTCTGGTGATCGGCAGAAGCAACCGATCATGGGTGCTGGGAGGAGAGTTGGCGCTACCGCTCACTCATCGCCTCCTGACGCGCCTTGTTGATCGGCTTCAAAAGGTAACTGAGGATCGTCTTGCGTCCTGTCTTGATGTCGACTGAACAGATCATGCCGGGGATGATCGAATAGGCCTTGCCGTCCCGTTCGAGGGTCGACTTGTCCGTCGCGACACGCACCTGGTAAAAGGGCTCACCCGTTTTCTCGTCGACCAAGCTGTCGGCGGTGATGTTGGAGACCTTGCCTTCGATGCCGCCGAAGATCGAGAAGTCGTAAGCGGTGACTTTTATCAGCGCCTCCTGGTCGGGACGAATGAAAGCGACATCGCGTGGCGAGACGCGCGCTTCGACCAGCAAGGTTTCGGAGGTGGGCACGATGCCTGCCACGACCGAGCCAGGCTGGACGAAGGCGCCAACCGTGTTTAGCTCCAGTGTATTGACGATGCCGTCCACCGGCGAACGGATATCGGTGCGCGCTACCTTGTCAGTGGCCCCGCGAATGGTTTCGTCCACGACCGAAAGCTCGGCCAGCGCCTGCGTCAGTTCATCCAGTGCTTCCTGCTGCAGCTGGAGGCCGAGCTCCTCGACCTGGAGTTGAGCTTCGGTGATTGTTGACCTGATCTTCTTGACTGTCTCGCCGGACAGGTTCAGCTGACCGTTGAGTTCGGTCTGCTCCCGTTCAACCCGGATTTGCTCTGTCCTGGCCATCAGCCCCTTTTTGACCATTGATCCAACCAGTTTTGCCTCTTGGTCACTAACGGCCAGATTCCTGGTGAGGCGTTCGGAATTGGCGGCTGCTTCGTCCAGTTCCTTCTCGCGCTGGTCGAGGCGCGATTTGAGAACCGACAATTTATTGTCGAAGTTTTCGCGCCGGGCCGTGAGAAGCTTTTGTTCATTGTCGCAGATTTGCGGAGCGATCGACTGAATGCCAGCCGGGCACGGAAAGGGCCCTGCGAGATTGCCGCTTTGTTCGTATTTGAGCCTTGCGATTCGCACTTCAAGCGCGCGTGACTTGGCCTGCTGCTCGCCAAGGCTGGACGTATTCAGCGTGTTGTCGAGGCGAATGATCAGGTCGTTTTTCCTGACGACCTGCCCAATCTTGACGGCGATTTCCTGGACGACGCCGGCTTCGCTGGCCTGGATGATTTGGGTCTTGGACGCCGGGATGACCTTGCCGTCGCCGCGTGCGATTTCATCGACTTCGGCAAAAGCTGCCCAAGCAACGAAAACGACGAAGAGCGCTCCTATGATGAATATGGATGCCGACGCGAAAAGCGGCGGACGGTCTTCTCTGGCAAGCATTTCCCCACGCCCCATTATATTGAACTCGTTCAATATAATCTATTTTGATCAGCCACTTTTCTGCAGTGCCTTTACGACTTGTTCCTTTGGTCCGTCTGCAACTATCCTGCCTTGTTCGACAACAATAAGCCGATCCGCCAGCTCAAGCATGCTGTAGCGGTGGGTTGACACGATCAGCGTCGTGTTTCCATCGAAGGCCACTTTGAGCTGTTTGATCAACTGTCTTTCCGAGGCGAGATCCATTGAGCCTGACGGCTCGTCCAGGAAGACGATTTTCGGCTTGGTCAGCAGCAGGCGCGCAATTGCCACCGTCTGTCGCTGCCCCCCCGAGAGATTGGTACCCCGCTCGCCGACATTCATGTCATAGCCGCGCGGGTGGCGAGAGACGAACTCGTCGACACCGGCGGCCTTTGCGGCGTCGATGATTTCCTCATCGGTCGCTTCGGGGCACGCCATCAGGAGATTTTCCTTGATGGTGCCTGAAAACAGATCGCCGGCCTGGGCGACGATTCCTACCGCCGCGCGAACCTCCGACGGGTGGTATTGGCGGATGTCGATGCCGTCGAGCAAAAGCTCTCCCGAGGTCGGAAGGAAAAGCCTGCCGATCAGGCGACCCATCGTTGTCTTGCCGGACCCTATACGGCCGATGATGCCGATCCGTTCTCCCGGTTTCACCGAAAAATTGAGGCCGGTCAGAACCTCGTTTTCCGATCCGGGATAGACGAACCCGACATTCCTGAACACCATCGCACCGTTGCGGATGGGGCGATTGACGAAGCCCACCGTGTCCGGCCGGTCTTCTGGTTGAGCCATGATCGAATTGATGATTCTCAACGAGAGCATGGCTTGCCGCAGTCTCGAAAGCGTGATGGCGATCTGGCCAAGCGGAGCAACCGCGCGGCTTGCCAGCATGACCGTGCCTATTATTGCTCCCGTAGAAATATGGCCTTCCGAGAAGGCATAGGCACCAGCTACGACCAGGGCGACGGTCACAAGCTGCTGTATGGCCTGGGTGATGTTGCCGGCGGCAGCCGAAAGCTGCTTGATCTTTTCCGACGTGTTGGCAGCGTTCTTGGAGTGCTCGCCCCATCTCCGCAGCAGATACGCTTCGGCCCGCAGCGATTTGATCGTCTCCAGCGTCGAAATGGATTCGACCAGCAAGGCCTGGCGCTGAGAAGCCTCGTTCATCGAGGCGGCGACTCGCTTGCCGATACGTCGCTGCGTGATCAGCCCGACGATGACCGACGCCACGAAGGCCAATGCCGGTATGACCACCAGCCAGCCGCCGATCGCATAGATGACCAGAAGAAAGACGAACACAAAAGCCGTATCGATGAAGACGCTGATGGTGTTGGAGGTGAAGAACTCCCTCACGAATTCGTATTGGGTCACGCGATTTGCATATTCACCGGTCGAGCCTGGGCGCGCTGACAGAGACGAGTTGAGGACTTTTTCGAACAGAAGATATGATATTCGCAGATCTGCTTTGCGCCCGGCATAGTCGATGAGAGACGCCCTGGCGGTCTTCAAAAGCAGATCGAACAAAATGACGGCGCCGATGCCGATTGCCAGAACCCACAGCGTTGAAGTTGCCTTGTTCGGCAGGATTCTGTCGTAGACGTTCATGGTGAAGATCGGCGAGGCGATCGCCAGCAGATTGATGAATATCGCCGACAGGACCACTTTCGAATAGGTGCGCCAGAAGGCGCCCATCGTTCCCGTCAGCCAGTGACGCCTTTCTATCTTCGCCGCGGAACCGACCTTCATTCCTTCGGTGGCATTGGCATAGGTTATCGAAAAGGAAACGCCGCCACTGATGACACTGGCGGCAAGCTCGGATTTGGCGATGATCGTGCGGCCATCTTCCTGCGGGGCGGTCGTATATGCGCCGTCTTGCATCTCCGCCAGCAGGGCAACAGGCAACTGGCTGACGCGAAAGAGAATGGCAGGAAGATCGACACGACCGCGCAGAAAATCCCGGTGGCTGAATTCCTGGACCTCGAGACCGATCCGTTCGGCAAGATGCCTGATGTCCTCCACCTCTATTCGCGTCTCTGAAAGCGGAATCCCGGCGAACAGGACCGTTTCGGCGCTCGGTCTGCCGAGATATCCGGCAACAGCCGAAAAGCAGGCCTTGAATGCCTCTTTGGGGGAGAGGATGTTTGGTTGCTGGTTCACGATCTGCCCGCAAGGACTCTCGATCGATCCTTAAACCGAGCTATTTCTTCCTGACCGGGGCGAGGATGTCGAAAGGCAGATCATTTTTCTGTTCCGACGGGGTGCGCGCATAGGTTTCGGTGTCAGCAGTCTCCGGCGTTGCAAACTCGGTCCTGGCATAAGCCGCCGCCTGTTTTGCCGGCTGAAGGTTCATCGTTTTCAGCAGCTGCCCGGTCGCCGCCAGCAGCCGATACTCGGCGAACAGCGATGCGTAGGAGGCAGTATCCGCCAGCGTTGCTGTGTTGAACCGCGTATTTTGCGCATCAAGCACGTCGAGCAGCGAACGCTGTCCGACCTTGAATTGTTCGCGATAGGAGGCGACGAGCCTTTCGCTTGCGGAGGCTTGCTGTCTCAACGTCTTTGCAAGTTCGGCTTGCCGGAAGCGGCGATCCCACGAGGTGCGGACGGCTTCCTCGATTTCACGCAGGACCTGATGCAATCCAAGTCGCTGTTCGCTGGTGCGGCGGATCTGTTCTTGTTCGTTGGCCTTGTCGATACCTCCGCGATAGAGGTTCCAGCGCAGCACGAGCCGCGCTTGCAGGTCGCTGGCGTCGCCGTCGTCGCCATCAATATCATATCCGGCCCGCGCACGGCCTTCCGCAACGATAGCGGGTCCGAATTTGGCCCGGGCTGCATCCACCAGTGAAGCAGCGGCATCTATATCGCTGCTGGCCATGTGAACGCGCGGATTGTTCTCGCGCGCCAGTCCCAGCGCCTCATCAAGCGACCTTGGCAGCGCGCCGCCAACACTCCCTGGCCTTGAGGCGTTCGTCAGCGGCTTGCCGACGGTCTTGAAGAACCGTATTTTGGCCTGTTCCAGCTCTTCGGTGGCTTCCTGCATGCGTGCCTTGGCGGCGAAGAGGCGCTCCTCGGCCTGTTGCCGATCGGCCTCGTTCAACGCACCACCCGCGATGCCTTGCCGGATATCGCCGAGAATCCCCTGATGGAAGCCCAGGTTCTTTTTCGCCTCTGAAACGATCGAGGCCTGCAGCATGTATTCAAGATAATCCTGAACGACGGAGAGCCCGATGAATTCAGATCGCTCCAGTACCCTGAAAGAAGCCCCATCGACCCGCGACGCCTGATGGTTCAGTTCGGCCCGTCTTGCTCCACTGTCATAGAGCGTTTGCGATATCACGACACCCGCTTCCGCCGGATAGAGCGCGTCATCCTCTGTGGAGAGCGCTCGTCGGGACGAATTGTCGAGGCGACGGGCTCCCGCAGATGCCTCGAGATCGATGCTGGGAAGATAGAGCCCTTTCGCTTGACGCAGTTCGAATTCGATTGCTTCGCGGTTTTCGATCGCTTGGCCGATCTCTGGATTGGACTCGACGGCTACGGCCATCGCTTCCTTGAGCGTGAGGGCACTAGCGCTCCCGCAAGCCAGCATCGAAAATGTGAAGAGCAGGCCAAGGCGCTTGCCAATGGCCACTTTGATTGTCGTATTCATGGTCTACCCCACCCACGCTTCTTGCCTGGTGCTTTTTGTACGGCCAAGCCTTCTCACCGAAGCTTTGACAAGTTATCCGATAAATTCTTCGAATACGTGAGTGTTTATTGATTTAGCACCGGCTTTAAATAGGGTCTGGGCCATAAAGTTTCGGGGATGTAGCAAAAATGGCACATAAACGGGCGGCTCGCCACGGTTGTGGGCTGCGCCTGCGCCTGTGATCAATGCTGTTCGCCGCCTTCCTTAAGCTTCGCGCAATCTTTGCAGCCTATTCTGCTTATCGATTGGCGAGGGAACATGACGCGCAAGTCGCTACTGCTTTTTGCCTTTCCGGCTCTCATTCTTCTCATTCTGGCAGGGGAGCGAGCAGCGACGTTCCTGCTGGGAAGCTATCCGGCCAGCCCTGCCATGTGGCGGATCTGGCTTGAACTGCGCCCTTTGGCGACGATGTTCTGGCAGCAGGTCGACCTTTATCTGGGCGGTTCAATGGTCCTTGATGCCGCCATCCTGACCGCCGCATCGATCCTCTGCTGGATGGCTTGCCGGACGCGAAAATCGGCCGCGTTCTTCTTCCTTGCCAACCACGCCGCTCTGCTTTTCGCCGGGTTGATGATGGCTTCGAGCAGCCATTCTGAAACGGCGAGCACGATTGCGGCATTCACCGCACCCAGCGGCCACCCATTCTCGCTGATCCTCGATTTCACCTGGCAGAACAGCCTGGTACTGTTTCTGGGCACTGCAGCCTGCGCCTACTGTCATGTTGCGTTTCTCGGCGAAGCGCGACAGCGTTCCCGAGCCCTCGCCGTACGGCTTATTGCTCTGCAGCGGGATTTGTAGGACCCGGGGCACGCCGGTGCCTTCTCGATTAGCCGAACCTTCCCTCCACTTCGTCATCCTAGGGCGGAGCAAGGAGCGAAGCGACGCGGCGCAGACCCTGGATCCATTCCGTGACATCAGCCGAAGAATGCAGCGGCCCAGAACCGAACCCTACCACCCCGTTCCGCGAAAAAGCTCGAACCACTCTGGATTGGTCTTCTCGATCAGCTCGATCTTCCATTGGCGCGGCCAGCGCTTCAGCGACTTCTCGCGCTGGATGGCGTCGCGAATGTCGAAATGTTCCTCGTACCAGACCAGCCGCTGCACGCCGTAGCGGCTGGTGAAGCGCGAGGCTTGGCCGGATTTGTGCTCCGGCATGCGGCGGCCGAGATCATTGGTGACGCCGATGTAGATCGTGCCGCGCTTCTGGCTCGCGGTCATATAGGCATAGCCGGTCATGGCTGAAGGGTAACGAGCGCAGTTGCGGATACAAGCGCCGTTCTGAGCCGTTGCATTGTTCGGCAGAGGTAACGGCATGGATCCTAGGGTCTGCGCCGCGTCGCTTCGCTCCTTGCTTCGCCTTAGGATGACGAAGGCGCGGGGGCTTGCGGCTAATCGCCAGCGTCAGAGAACGCGGCTGAAGGCCGGCCTACAGCGACCGTCCACGGTCGCTTTCAGGCTAAGAACCAAATCCTCTGTGCAGAGGAACTATTTGATTTTCTTGTAATGGACCTTGCCGTCAGGCTGCACGATGCGCTGGTAGGACGAGTTTGGGGGAGGGGGCGGCGCCGCGATCCTCTTTTTGGGCGGGCGCGGCGCTTCGTCGATACTGGGTTCGGTCGCTTCTTCGAGATCGGTGGCTGCTTCCGCCATGGTGCTGGTCGTGATCACGGAAGGCTCCGCGATGCTCGACATGTCGTCGTCACTGTCCAGGGGCAGCTCCTGTTCAAGCCGGGCAATGCTGCCTTTGACTTCGTTGAAGCTGCCCTGCAGTTGACTGTCCAGTTTTTCAAACCGGCTTTGGAAGCCGTTGTTGACCGTATCGAGCCGGGCCGCGATCCGTTGCTCGAATGATCCGAGCTGTTCCAGCCGCCGTTCGACAAGGCGCAGATCGTTGATGCCGCGGTAGAAATAGACCGCGGCCGCTATGTTCACCGCCGTGATCAGCAAGGCGCCGACGGCGACAACGCCGAGCATCCTTGCATTGCTCGGTTTCCCAACTGCAGCTTGCTCTTCAGTGTGGGTTGCCGGCCCAATGTCGATTGCCGGTATATCCGGGTCGCTGATCATCGTCATTGGACCACCACCTTTGCGCCGACCGAGACGCGCTTGAAAAGATCGATCACATCGGTGTTGGTAAGACGGAAACATCCCGATGTTCCGTCGAAGCCGATGCCCTTGGGATCGTTGGTGCCGTGGATGCGGTAGAGCGTGTCGCGCCCGTCCCGCAGCAGATAGAGTGCCCTGGCGCCGAGTGGATTGTAGGGACCGGCGGGCACCATTTCCGGCAGCTCCGGCTGGCGGGCGCGCATTTCCCTGGGCGGGCGCCATTCCGGCCATTCCGTTTTCGCCCCGACCTTGACGATGCCGGTCCAGCCAAAGCCGTCGCGTCCGACGCTGATCTGGTAGCGCAGCGCCTGGCCCTGCCGGGTGACTAGATAAAGCGCCTTCTCGTCCTTGCGGATGATGATCGTGCCGACCCGTTCCGCGGTTTGGAGAGCAACCGCCTTGCGCAGGCTGGGGCCCATTGCCGGCAGCGGCGGCCGGTCCGACAACGCAGATCGGGCATGGGCGAATTCCCAGACCGGCATCCCCAAGGCCAGGCCGATGATGCAGGCGCCGGCAAGCCTCGGGACGATGCGATATCTACCGTGCAGCGTCATCGAGCCGCTCTTTGAACATCCGCTTCAGGTCCTTGTTGAAGCGCGCCCGCCCGTCCACTTCGGAAGGCAGGATGGCCCGATTCAGCGCGTCGGTGAGCAGCGCATTGTCGAGGCCGACCGACTTGATGTGCGGCGCCTTGAATATCTTCTCGAGTTCGCTGCGCGAAAAGTGGTTGCCGAACCATTTGCGCTTATGCTTGTTGGCGACCAGCGTGATGCTCACCGAATTGCCGCGCAGTTCGCGGATCTTCGTGTAGAGCCGCTTGCCTTGCCGCAGCGAGGCGACGTTGAGCTCGAAGACGATGAAGATCTCGTCGCTCGTCGAAAGCACGGAATTCTGCCAGGGGGTTTCGATATTCGGCAGGTCGATGACGATGTCGTCGAACCGGTAGGCGACGAGGTCCAGCAGCCGGAACACGAAATCGGCGCCCTGCGGCTCAAACGGCAGTTGCGGCCTCTCGAATGAATAGAGGGTCAGGCCGGACGGGCGAGAGAGCCTGATGACGTCCATCAGTTCGACATCGAGCCTTTCCGGCTGGCCGATGATGCCGGCCAGGTCGAACTGGTTGAACAGGTTGAGATAGGCGCCGCAATTGGCGCTCTGGAAATCGAGGTCGACGAGGCAGGTCGAAGCCGCACGTTCGGTGGATTTCGACGCCAGGAATTCCGCCGCCGACAGAGCGAGCGTCGTGGCGCCGGCGCCGCCGCTGGCGCTGATGAAAGTGATGATGCGGCTCTTGGTGCCCTGGTTGCCGGTGTCGTGGAAGGTGACCGCGTTCAGCAGTTCCTTGGCATCGAGCGGCTTGTGCAGCCAATCCGAGGCGTTCATGCGAACCAGGATGCGCGTCTGTTCGGATGTCAATTCGTCGGAGACCGCGATCAGCGGCACCGTCGTCCACAAGGCGCGCGCCGCGACTATTCCGGGCTGGCCGAGCAACTCGCCATGGCCAAGGTCGAGGATGACGATGCCCGGGCGCGTCTCGGGTGGCGGGCCGTTGAGGAAGTCAGCCGTCTCGGAAATCCTGACATCGTAAATGGCCAGCGCGTCCAGCCGCGTCGCCACCTGGCGCTTGAACTGTGGATCCGACGAGAATAGGGCCACTTGCTTTCGTTTGGTCGGCAGAACCTTGGTGTTGATGGCATTCATGACGCGGTACTCTTCAGGTCTTCGCCCGTGACCGTGCTCAGCATGGAGGGCATGGTGATGTCCGCAAACCCCATCAGCCCTTGCAAAAAGAAGAACTGGAAGGTCCGGTTCTGAAGGCTGACGGTGATTGTCGGCACCGGTCCGCCGAACCGAGTCTGGTAGCCCAGGCCGGTGGCGGAATAGGCGATGACGACATTGTCGCGCCGCAGGCCAGGAAAGAAATGACACATACCCGGCCGCTGGTCTGTCGCCAACGCGGGACAGGCGTCGTCATTAGTGACTGCCGTATCGCCGCGGAAGATGCGACTGAAATTGGCAGCATTGAATGTGCCGCCATTGCTGCAAGCCCCTGTGCCGGCGGTATATGCGCAGACGAAGGGTCCATAAGCGGCGGCCACCACCGGCGCGCCCGGTGTCGTCGTCGGTGCGGCTGTAGCTAGCGCGGTGGCAACCGGATCGGAAATAGACGCCAGGCGCGCGCCTAACTGGACGGCCTTGGTGGCGGCGTTCCATTGATAGAAGGCATGGCCGAAATCGACGAAACCGAGAACAAGGGCAAACAGCAGCGTCGCCACGATGGTCATTTCTACCATCGCCGCGCCGTCTTCCGATTTCGCAAAACGCTTGATCATGATCAGAATCGGATCAACCGCTCCTCGTGAGAGCCGGTCAGCGTGATCGGACCGATTCCGATGAACGACAGCATGCCGACGCCGGTATATGGATAGTTGCCGGCCGCTCGGACGATGCAGACTTGTGCCGTGGTGGAGCGATATTGGGTGACGCCATTGACGACGGCGGGGCGACAGGAAGCGGGGGCGGCGATGGTCACCGTCGCATTGGATGTCACACCCGATTTCTCCCAGTCGCTGATGCGTGGAGTGCCTGACCCTGCCGCATTGCCGAACACCGCGATGTTTGCTGCGATATCGGCGCAGTCGATCGCAGTGAACCCAGGGTAGCTAGTATATAGTTGGCTGTTGCAGCGCGCGGCAAAGCGTGCCGCGTCCGACAGGCCGGCCTCCATCAGCAGCTTGTTGTGGATCAGATTGCCGAACTCGAACACGCCCGCCGACAGGATCAGCATCAGCGGCGTGATCAGCGTCATTTCGACGAGCACCGCACCACGGCTGTCGCGTCGAAATCTGTCGAGGTGGCGGCATAGCGTTCGGATCATCGCCATCACCGGTAAAGCTGGACTTCGTCGCGAAGGAAATTGTCGAGCGTGCCCTGGCCGCCGCGTCCGGTGATGTCGACAAGTTCAACCATCACCGACGCATCATCCGATGGTGACGCAACCGGTTCAGTGAGGAAGAAGCTGCCGAAGGCTTCGACCGGCAGATTGGTGCTGTGGCCGGACAGGCCGTTGCCCGCAGCTTCGAGTGCAGCGCAGTTCAGGATCGCGCCATAAAGCAACCGACGATCAACTGAGGTGACGGGCGGTTGGCAAGCTGCCGACGGGGTTCCAATCTCTCCACCTGTCGACGCGGTGCCCACCAACCCGGCCGATATCTCGTAACGGTAGACCTCATAGCGCGTCGGCTTGGTTGTATCCCATGACGATGGATAGGAGGCGGAACCGAAGTTGGTGCTCCAATAGCCGGAAAAATTCCAATCTCCGTCGCCCATCCTGCCGCCCTGATACGGCGTTGTCGCATCGCGCGGAAGGCCCATTGTTCCAACTTCGGTGAACGAAAGCTGGTTCATGGCGGCGCATTGATTGACGCTACCTGTGGTCTGTATAGCCCCTTTTCGGACATTGGCGGCCGGACCGTATTCAGCACTATCGAAGTGGTTACCGTTGGCTCCAATTCCGAAACGAACGTTGAAGGCGTCCTGCACCGGGCCGGCGTTCTGACCGGTCTTGGTGGTAACGTTCGCGGAGTTGTAACAGCCAATCGGCCTGGATGTCGCGATCGTCTGGGCGAGGGCTTGAGCGCCGTTCCCCACATCAGCTGGGGGCTCGAGGAAGCCGAAATTACCTGGACCAGCAGCAGCCCCATTTCCAACTTTCCGCAGTTCGATCAACCGACGATGGACAGCCGGATTGGAAACAGCCTGCTCAAGTGTGTACCCGCCAGCCGCATTGGTCCCGTTCACCATCTCATAGGGGTTGCACATGAAGACCGGCGTAAAATCGCAGACGCCGGAGGTGAAGCCCGCCACGGCGACTGCCCCGACATTGAAACTGTTGCTGGCGCCGGATGACAGGAAGGAAGCCGGAAAGATCGCGGCAAATCCGACCGGGGTTACCGTGACTTCCACAAAACGGGCAAGCCTGGCGTCGTTCAGTTCGTCGGTGATCACATTGGCCGCCACGATCGGGAGATTGTCGGTGGCCGGCAACGAGCGAAGATAGCGACGCGTTACTCCGCCGGCAGCTAGCGTTTGAGGCGGGCCGGAGGTCGAGAAGGTGTATCGATTGCGTACCAGCGTAGCGATCGCCCTGTCAGCACGGGTGATAGCGCTCGACGTCCCATCCAGTTCAGCCGCGCCTGCTAGGGCAAACGCATCAGCTCCCTTCTGAAGATCATTGTGCAGGTTGTTGACCCGGCTCATGTCAATCGCCAGCAGGGAAAAACCGATGATTGCCGGCAGCATGATGCTGACCAGTATCAGCGCTATTCCTCTCTGATCGTGCCAGAACGCGCGAACAATCCGCAGCATGGCCTTACTCTTAGCTCCCCTGACGCCAGTCGCTTTGCCTGGCGCTGAACCCGCATCCTTTTGTTTAATCCGCGGTGTCGCCGACATTGACCGTTATGGCCGGTGGTGGCGGTGGTGGTGGTGGAAATTTGTAATTCTGGGCAACAGCGGCAGCGCGCGCGCCATCGCCTTCGATCGTCGTGTTCCTGGACGCCGGAT
>NZ_RZTI01000133.1:7500-16969 GCF_003997275.1 Mesorhizobium sp. M6A.T.Ce.TU.002.03.1.1 | reverse complement strand
GACGTCGGCCGTGCGCTCTCTCGAACACGAGAAGCACGAAGAATCAAACATCGAAGAGGAGCTCGAGGAAGGGCTCGAGGACACGTTTCCGGCCAGCGATCCGGTGTCGATCACCGGGACTTCCATTTCCGGCGCTCCCGCAAGGCCCGGCAAGGCCAAGATCGTGGCCGGAATGAGGAAGCGCAGGAAATAGCTTCCATCAGGCTCCAGCGGAGCCGGGCTGAAATGGCCACGAAAACGGGCGGTCAGGATTTCCTGCCGCCCTTTTGCTTTCGAACCTCAGAACGTGCTGGGCACGATCCACGGATCGATGTCGATGCCGAGTCGCGGCTCCCTTTTTTCAGTAGAGCCATCGCGAGTGACCGAGCCTGCCTTTTCCACCGATCCGGTCGTGCCGCAATCGAGCTTGATGTTGGTGTCGGCGCAGGCGGCCGGCGCCTGCTTGCCGGGCTGACTCTGGCCGGCGAGGGCCGCGCCCGACAATGCCAGGACGGCCGCGAAGGTGAGGATTGTCTTTTTCATTGTCTGTCTCCGGTTTCGGCGGCTGAACTTTTTTGTACATGTACGGTGTAGCGTACATATACGCCCGACAGTCGCGGGGTTCAAGCCGGAAGTCGTACATGTACGAACAATTTTATTTGAATGTTGGGAATCGTATTCGCCGGCACGCGCCGAGTTGCGCATGGGACGCCATTCACCCGTGCCGTACAAGATCTTCAACTATCCGAAACCGAATCACCCCTTCAGCAGTTGACCGGCGTTTCGGTCAGCGGCGGCACGTCCTGCGTGGTCAGCCCGGCAAGCGTGAAGTCGCACATCCGCTTCACGAAAGCCTGCTGATCGCCGAACGGATAAAATGGAAAGGTGATCAGCAGCGAGATCGTGCCGTGGCCGACCGCCCACAGCATGGTGGCGATGGCGCGTGGGTCGCCCTTGAGCCTGCCGGCGGCAACGCAGGCCTCGACTCTGCTGATCAGCACCTTCATCAACGGGTTGCCCTCTTGCATCTCGGCGAAGGTCCTACCTTCCGGCGGTCTGGTCTTTTCCGTCATGAACACCGTGCGGTATTCGTTGGGATTGCCGAGGCCGAAGGCCGCGTATTCGGTCATGATCACCTGCAGCGCCTCGATCGGATCGTCGGCCGGATGATCCTCGATACGCTTTGCCAGAGTCTCGAACGCATCCTCGGCCAATGCGAACAAGATGTCCTGTTTGTCGGCGAAATAGGAATAGACCGACATCGGAGCATAGCCGACGCGCTTGGCCAGCTTGCGGATGGTGAGGCCTTCATAGCCTTCCTCCTGCACGAGCTTGTGCGCCGCATCGACAAGCTCGGAGCGCAGTTCGGCCTTTTGTTTCTCGCGGCGTGTCTGGACGCTGAGCTGCAATTTGCCTGCCTTTATCCGTTGGTGGTTGGCTAAATTATATACGCTGTACGGAAACGGACAAGGCGCTGTCAAAACCAGCTTGAGCGTTCCGACATGCCCGTTTTCTTCTCACGTGAGGTGTTACCCCGACCCAAACGGGCAACATCGGGCCGTTACAAACGACCGATAGTTCGCGGCTCTGCAAAAATTTCCGTTTTGGGGAGGCCGATATGGCCACGACTGAGCTTTCGTCCGGCGTGTCGGACGTGGATCCACTTTCTCATGGTGCCAGGCTGGCGCTCAGGCGAGTCGTCATGGTTGCATGGTTGGCGATCGCACTCGGCTTCGCTATGGAGGCCCTTATTCTGGCTGGCAGATTTGCAGCAGGCTCCCACCCGGCTACCACCCAGGTCCTGATCGAATTGGCGCAAGACGTGACATGGGCGTTCTTCGTCTGCGCCGGCGTCAGCCTCGGCACGGCGCTCGCCAAGGTGCGAGCCTCGCTCGGCGGCTTGATCAGCGCGATCTCGGCGCCACTGGCGATGGGCATCGCCAAGGGGACGCAAAAGGTCATGGTAAGTGCGCTTGATGCGGCCGCAAAGCCGGCCATCCTCTCGCTCACGACGTTGGGGGTGCTGCGGGCGATCGAATACGGCCTGCTCGGCTGGATACTGGCCTCGCTGGCGTCGAAGGAAGAACCCCGTCCGCTCCATTTCGCGCTGGCAGGCGCCTTGATAGGAGCGGTGTTCGGCGGCGGAATCACGGTGCTGACGATCGAGACGGCCGCGGCGAAGGACGTCGCGCTTGCCCTGCCGCAGGCGATCGCAACCGGCCTCAACGAGATCGTGTTTCCGATCGGTTGCTCACTGGTCGTCTACATCGCTCTGCAGATCGGCCGGCACATGAAGTTCGTCTCCAGCGACGCTCGCTGAGCCGTCTATGCCGCCTCTGGCTGGCGCTCGATCAGGGTCAGCGTCAGCCAGCGCGCGGTCAGGGCCGGCTTTTTCGAACCCTCGATCTCGATGGTCACGTCATGCGCCGTCTGCACCCAGCCCGATGGCCTGACCTTGACGTCGGCCAGCACGAAACGGGTGCGGATGCGCGCGCCGGTCTTCACCGGCGCCAGGAAGCGCAGCGAATCGAAGCCATGATTGACGCCCATCTTGCTGTTTTCGAGCGGCGGCATGGTCTCGAAGGTCATCGCCGACAGCAACGAAAGCGACAGGAAGCCGTGCGCGATGGTGCCGCCGAACGGCGTCTCGCGCTTGGCCCGCTCCGGATCGCAATGGATGAACTGGTGGTCGTCGGTGGCATCGGCGAACTGGTCGATCATGCGCTGCGAGACCACCCGCCACGGCGACACGCCGACTTCCTTGCCGACGCTGGCCAGAAGCACATCGAGACTGATCGGTTCCACGCTGATGTCCTCCATTTCAACCGTCCGGAGCGCGAGCGGCTTCATTCCTTGAACAGTGTCAGCCCATGCTGCACCGACTGCCCGCCATCGATCGGCAGGATGGCGCCGGTGACATAGCTGCCGGCACGGCTGCACAAATAGAGCGTTGCGCCGGCAATGTCATCCGGCGCGCCGATGCGACGAAGCGGAACATGGCCGCCGACATGGTTGGCCTGTTCCTCGGTCGCGGTGGCGAAGGCGGTCATCCTGCTCTGAAAGGGCCCGGGGGCGAAGGCGTTGACGGTAATGCGACGGGCGGCGAACTCGATCGCAAGCGTGCGCGTCAGATGGTGAACCGCAGCCTTGGAGGCAGAGTAGGAATAAGCGTCGTCGGCCAGCGGCTGTGTGCCCATCACCGAACCCAGATTGATCACCCGGGCCGGATCGGCGTCGCTGGCGGCGGCATCGAGCAGCGGCAGAAGCTCGCGCGTCAGATGGAAGACGGCAGTGACATTGACGCCGAACACCTTGGCCCAGGCATGGTAGGGGAAGCTTTCCAGCGGCGCCCCCCAGGAAACACCGGCATTGTTGACCAGGATGTTCAGCCGCTCCGTCCGTGCCTTGACCTCGGCGACCAGCGCCGCGATGCCAGCCTCGCTGGAAACATCCCCGGAAAAACCCTCGGCCCGGCCGGAGCCGCCGAGGCCGTTCAATTCGCCGGCAACCTTGATGCAATCCTCGCCCTTGCGCGAGGCGATCATCACGGTGGCGCCAGCCCTGACTAAAGCGGTCGCCGCCATGCGGCCGATGCCGGTCGCAGCCCCGGTCACCAGCGCGGTCTTGCCGGCGACAGAAAACAGCTCGTCCAGATAGCTCATTGTAGGGTCTCCGCGCCTTTGCTTCGCGGCCCCGGGGGGCGGCGTCGCGTTGACAAGACTATTCGAACTACGATCATCTCTGCCGCGGGTAAAGTGCCAAGGCCGAGGCGACCGAGTGCCGTCTGAGCTGACGAAGCCCAACGGCACGGTGTTCATCGGGATGCAGCTGCCGAATGATTGCGAAACGCCCGCTGAAGGCGGCCTGACCTGAACCTACTCCGCCGGCTCGACATTGGTGTAGGCGGCTTCCTCGAGCTCGCGCTTCAGCCGTGATGCCTCTTCCACCTTGGGTGTGACGAAGCGACCGAGCAGGAGATAGGCGACCGGGGTCAGGAATAGCGTCGAGACGGTGGCCAGGCCCAGCCCGCCAACGATCACCCAGCCGAGCGCGATACGCGCCTCGGCGCCGGCGCCGCTCGCCAGCACCAGCGGCACGCCGCCGAGCACGGTGCAGATCATCGTCATCATCACCGGCCGCAGCCGGATGGTGGAGGCCTGCTCGATCGCCTCGCGCACGCCAAGCCCGCGGTCGCGCAACTGATTGGCGAACTCGACGATCAGGATGCCGTTCTTGGCCATGACGCCGACCAGCAGCACTAGGCCGATCTGGCTGTAGGCGTTGAGGCTGGTGCCGCTGAGCAAAAGGGCAAAGATCGCGCAGGCGAGGCCGAGCGGCACTGTCGCCATGATGATGACCGCGCTGACGAAGCTCTCGAACTGGGCGGCGAGCACCAAAAGGATGATGACCAGCGAGAACCCGAAGATGGTGATCATGGCACTGTTGGTTTCGCCCAGCGTCGCCGCCTCGGCCAAGGGGACGATGCGGCTGCCCGGCGGCAGGAGCGGCGTGGCGATTGCCTCGGCGCGGGTGAGCGCCTGGCCGAGCGCGAAATCGCCGCTGAGGTTGGAGGTGATCGCCACCGACGGCTGTTGCTGCTCGCGGGTCAGCGAAGGCGGCACGGCGCGCTCGGTCAGCGTGGCAATGGTCGACATCGGCACGAAGCGGCCGTCGGCCGTCTTCAGGAAGATATTCTCCAGGTCGGTTGGATCGTTGATCGGGTTGGTCGTCGAGACGAGCTTCACCCCGTAGCTGCGGTCGGCGATATAGACGTCGACGACATCATTGCCGTCGAGCATGGCCTGGAAAGTGTCGGCAAGCCCGGTGATGTCGATGCCGAGGTCCGAAGCGCGCTCGCGGTCGATGGCTACGGAAAGCTGGGGTTGCGTCGGGTCGACGGAGAGCCGGGGCGACTGGAAGCGGGGATCCTTCTGCATCTCGGCGATGATCTTCACCGCAGCGTCGCCGAGTGCCGCGCGATTGTTGCCGACCAGCGCGAACTGCAGGCCATTGCCGGCGCCGCGAATGCCGAGGCTGTTGGGCTGCATCGGAAAGACGCGCACGCTCGGCACCTGCCGGGTGAGCCGGCTGATGTCGGCCATGATTTGCTGCTGGCTGCGCGTGCGCTCGTCCCAAGGCGCCAGCGTCATGACCATGAAGCCGGCATTGTAGGCGCCGTTCCGGCCGGCGCTCTCGAACGTGTTGCGGATTTCGCCGGAATCGCGCAGCGGCTGGATCAGTTTTTCGATCTTCTCCATCTGCTGCGTCGTGTAGTCGAGGCTGACCCCTTGCGGCGCGTCGACGCGCATGAGCACGACGGCACGGTCCTCGGTCGGCGTCAGTTCCTGGCGGATCGTGCCAAACAGCGTGAAGGCGGTGGCTGCAAACAGCAGCGCGACCAGAAGCACGATCCACGGCGCGTCGAGGCAGATGCGCAGGCAGCGCCGGTAGAGCGTGTTCAGCGCGCCGCCGATGCGGGCGCCGATGCCGCTGCCGCCTTCGTGGTGAAGCGGCGCGGCCGACAGCATGCGTGAGGCAAGCATCGGACAAAGCGTCAGCGCCACGACGGCGGACAGAAGCACCGATATGGCGAGAACGAAGCCGAATTCGCGGAACAGGCCGCCGGTCTGCCCGGGCAGGAAGGAGATCGGCACGAAGACGGCGACCAGCGTCAGCGTCGTGGCGATGACGGCGAAGAACACTTCCTGGGCGCCGAGCACGGCAGCGGCGCGTGGTCCCATGCCTTGGTTGCGTCGTCGCACGATGTTTTCCAGAACGACGATGGCGTCGTCGACGACCAGGCCCGTCGCCAGCACCAGGGCGAGCAACGTCAATATGTTGACCGAGAAGCCGGCGAGATAGATAGCGGCGATCGTCCCGATCATGGCGACCGGCATAGCAAGCCCCGGAATGAGCGTCGCGCGCCAGTCGAGGAGAAACACGTAGATGACGATCAGCACGATGGAGACGGACAGGCCGAGGGCGATCTCGACCTCATGCACCGCGCCGTTGACGAAGACCGCATCGTCGCTGGTGACCTTGATCGACATGCCCTGAGGCAGGTCTGCCTGCAGTTTGTCGACGGCGGCCCTGACGCCAGTCGAAATATCCAGCGTGTTCGATTCCGCCTGGCGGATAATGCCGAGACCGATGCCAGTCTTGCCGTTTGAACGCAATGTGGTCTGGCCGATGTCGGGGCCAAGCGTGACGGTGGCGACGTCGCGGATGCGGGTCGTGCCGCCGATGATGATGTTCTCGAACTCCTCCGGCGTGGTCACGTCCGCCGTCGTGCGCACGATGAGGTCCTGGTTGGTCGTGGTGATCGAGCCGGCCGGCGAATCGAAAGCGACCGAGGCCAGCGCTGCCCTCAGGTCGGCGACGGTGAAGCCCAGGCTGGCGAGTTTGTTCTGGTCGACATCGATGCGAAAGATCTTGTCGCGGTCGCCATAGACCTGGACGTCGGCGACGCCGGGCACGGCGGCAAGCTCGTCCTCGATCTGGTCTTGGACCAGCACTGTCATGTCCTGCACCGACATGGTGTCGGAGGTGACCGCCAGCCGCATCACCGGCTCGGAATTGGCATCGGCCTTGACGATGCGCGGCGCATCCGCCGTGTCCGGCATCTGGTCGGCGACGCGGCCGACGCCATCGCGCACATCGGAGGCGGCGACGTCGAGGTCGACGCCGTCGTTGAATTCGATGGTGACGCGGCTCGTGCCGAAGGACGAGGTGGACGAGATCGACTTCACACCGGAGACGCGGGCGACCGCGCCCTCAATCACGTCGGTCAATTCGCGGTCGACGGTCTCGGCCGCCGCGCCTTCAAAGGTCGTGTTAACGGTGACGACGGCGCGATCGACATCCGGCAGCTCGCGGATTTCGACGCCGTAGAAGGCGGCAAGGCCGGCGACCGCGATCAGCGTGTTCAAGACGAAGGCCATCACCGGCCGGCGGATGAATAGCGCGGTAAAGCCTGTGTCGCTGGCGGCGTTGTTGGAAGCGGTCATCAGCCGTCGGCGTCCGCGGCGCGCTGTTCTTCGCCGGCGATGGCGACCTCGCCGCCTTCGCTGACGCTCTGGGTGCCTTCGGTCACCACCATGTCGCCGCTGACGATCGGGGCGTCGATCAGCACGGTCTCGGTGTTGCGCTGGATGATACGCACGGCCACCCGCTTGGCCTTGCCGTCCGCGACCGCCCAGACATAGGCACCGTCCGAACCCCACTGGATCGCCAGCGGACTGACCGCCGGATAGCTGTCGCCGGGAAATTTCATGGTGATCCGGAAAGACATGCCGGCACGCAGCGTATCGGCTGGATTGGCGATCTTTGCCTTGACCAGAAGAGTACGGCTGGCTTCGTCGATATGGTTGTCGATGGCGGAAACCGTGCCGGTATAGGCCTTGTTGGGGTTGGCGATCGGCGTCGCCGACAATTGTGCGCCGACCTTGACGGCGGCGGCGAAGCGCTCCGGCACCCAGAATTCGACCAGTATGCTGGAGCGGTCGTCGAGGGTGGCGACCGCCGACTGGCTGGTCACATAGTTGCCGGCTGATATCGGCAGGATGCCGACGACGCCGGCGATCGGCGCGACAATCGAGCGGCGCTGCAAGGCCAGTTCCGCATCGCGAAGCGCCAGCTTGGCATTGGCCAGCACCACTTCGGCATCGGCAACGGCGACCGCCGTCGCGGCGTTGGATGCGCGCAGCGATTTGACCCGGACGAGCTTGGCCTGCGCATCCTGCAAAGCAACTTTGGCGCGGTCCTGTGCGATCACCTCGGTGTCGGAATCGAGGGTGGCAATGACCTGCCCCTTTTCGACATGGGCGCCGGACTCGACCACGAATTCAACGAGGCGGCCGGAACTGTAGGGATTGACCGTCACCGAGGCGTTGGCGCGGCCAGTGCCGATTGCCTGCAGGCGATCGTTGATGACGGCCGCGGCCGCCGGCAACGCGACGATGGTCACCCTCTGGCCGGCGGCGTTGCCGCTGCCTGCTTGCCCGGCCTTATCGACGGCGCCCGTTGGTGGCGTTGCGGCATAAACCCAGTCGATGCCCCAGCGCGCCAGCACATCCGGCGCGCCTGGAAAAAAGCGAACCCAGGCGGCCGCGGCCGCGACGAGGATCACAAGTGCAAAAACGATCTGTTTCCAGGTGGCCATCGGCGCTCCGGTTGGCAAATATACCGTCTACGGTTCCCAAGGTGAAGTAGACGCGACGGCACACTCCGACACGCAGGATGACTCGTCGATATCAAAGCTTTATGGCAATTCTCCCACTCGCTTGCACATTAAATCGGTGTAACGTTGATAAGGGCTACGCTTGGGTCAAATTGGATCGGCCGGCTGCCGCCGGCTTCAGATGTGGCTCCCTTTGCTATCAATCTTCTTCAAGTCGAGCCGCGGAATGAGAAAGTCCAAGAATGCTTTAACCTTGGGGGGCTGAACGCCGCCTCCTGGCCGGATCGCATAGAGGGTCGGTTCTGGCCCTGCCCACTCGGTCAGGACACGAACCAGTCTTCCAGCGGCAACGTCCGACTTGACGCGCACATGGTTGGTCATGAACAGACCAACTCCCTCCAGCAGGAACCCGTGAAGAGCCTCTGGATCGCTGGCGACGGCCACTGCTCGTACTTTGAACCGGGACCGCTCGCCGCCGCTCGATAGTGGCCATTCTACTGCCGGACGATTGAAATAAAACTCTGTCAACAGACAGGCATGCTCCGCCAGCTCCGACGGATGCTGCGGCGTTCCTGCACGTTCCCGGTAGGTCGGGGCTCCATAGATGCCCATCGGCAACGCGCCGAGCCGCCGAGCCGCGAGCATGGAATCGGGCAGGGTGCCTTCCTGGAGCCGGAAAGCGACATCGATGTCCTTGGTGACAAGGTCGACGACCTCGTGCCCAAGAAGCAATTGCGGGAGCACCTCTGGATAGAAGCGGCGAAACTCGGTGAGCAGCGGCGCGAGGACGCGAGTTGCCAGCCAGTACGGGGCTGTAATCCGAAGCCACCCGCGCGGATGTTGCTGCAACTCCGCCACTGCGTTCTCCGCATCCTCCAGATTCTTCACCACTCGCTCGCAGTGCTGGAAATAAACCGCTCCCGCTTCAGTCAACTTCAGGCTGCGCGTTGTCCGATTCAGCAGTTGTGTCCGCAGTCTGGATTCCAGCTCCTGCACCTTCCGGCTGACCCGTGTCTTCGGCACCTTGAGCACGCGCGCCGCCGCAGTGAAGCTCCCTTCCTGCACCACCTTTACGAAAGCGACCGTATCGCTGAAGTCGCGCAGCATATGGGGCCTCCAGCAAATTCGGATTGTCTCTCATTTTGAGACATTGATGTCCGAATCCGCTCGATAAACAAGCGACATCCTTGGGGGTAGATCATGATTGTCCTATCAACAGCAAACCCAACTGGAGACTACCATGATCAAATCCCTAGCGATCGCCGTCGGTGCGCTGACGCTTTCGGCAACTGCTGCCGGTGCGCAGAGCGT
>NZ_RZTI01000133.1:0-2500 GCF_003997275.1 Mesorhizobium sp. M6A.T.Ce.TU.002.03.1.1 | reverse complement strand
GGTAGAGCACTGGATGGGCTAGGGGTCCTCACCGGATTACCAAACCTAACCAAACTCCGAATACCTGGGAGTACTAGTCGGCAGACACACGGCGGGTGCTAACGTCCGTCGTGAAAAGGGAAACAACCCTGACCTACAGCTAAGGTCCCCAAGTTATGGCTAAGTGGGAAAGGATGTGAGGATCCCAAAACAACCAGGATGTTGGCTTAGAAGCAGCCATCATTTAAAGAAAGCGTAACAGCTCACTGGTCTAAATAAGGGTCTTTGCGCCGAAAATGTAACGGGGCTCAAGCCATACACCGAAGCTTAGGGTTCGTAGCAATACGAGCGGTAGCGGAGCGTTCTGTAAGCTGATGAAGCCATACCCGTGAGGGGTGGTGGAGGTATCAGAAGTGCGAATGCTGACATGAGTAACGTAAGGGGAGTGAGAGACTCCCCCGCCGAAAGTCCAAGGGTTCCTGCTTAAAGCTAATCTGAGCAGGGTTAGCCGGCCCCTAAGTCGAGGCAGAAATGCGTAGACGATGGGAACCACGTTAATATTCGTGGGCCTGGAGGAAGTGACGGATCATTGAGGTAGTCCAATCTTATCGGATTGAAAGGGCTGCTGCGTGGTTCCAGGAAATAGCTCCTCCTTATAGACCGTACCCGAAACCGACACTGGTGGACTGGTAGAGTATACCAAGGCGCTTGAGAGAACTATGCTGAAGGAACTCGGCAAATTGCACGCGTAACTTCGGAAGAAGCGTGACCCTTTTCCACGCAAGTGGAGGAGGGTGGCACAGACCAGGGGGTAGCGACTGTTTATCAAAAACACAGGGCTCTGCGAAGTCGCAAGACGACGTATAGGGTCTGACGCCTGCCCGGTGCTGGAAGGTTAAGAGGAGGGGTGCAAGCTCTGAATCGAAGCCCCAGTAAACGGCGGCCGTAACTATAACGGTCCTAAGGTAGCGAAATTCCTTGTCGGGTAAGTTCCGACCTGCACGAATGGCGTAACGACTTCCCCGCTGTCTCCAGCATAGACTCAGTGAAATTGAATTCCCCGTGAAGATGCGGGGTTCCTGCGGTTAGACGGAAAGACCCCGTGCACCTTTACTATAGCTTTACATTGGCATTCGTAGTGGCATGTGTAGGATAGGTGGTAGGCTTTGAAACCTGGGCGCCAGCTCAGGTGGAGCCACCCTTGAAATACCACCCTTATCACTATGGATGTCTAACCGCGGCCCGTTATCCGGGTCCGGGACAATGTATGGTGGGTAGTTTGACTGGGGCGGTCGCCTCCTAAAGAGTAACGGAGGCGCGCGATGGTGGGCTCAGAACGGTCGGAAATCGTTCGCTGAGTGCAATGGCATAAGCCTGCCTGACTGCGAGACTGACAAGTCGAGCAGAGACGAAAGTCGGTCATAGTGATCCGGTGGTCCCGCGTGGAAGGGCCATCGCTCAACGGATAAAAGGTACGCCGGGGATAACAGGCTGATGACCCCCAAGAGTCCATATCGACGGGGTTGTTTGGCACCTCGATGTCGACTCATCGCATCCTGGGGCTGGAGCAGGTCCCAAGGGTATGGCTGTTCGCCATTTAAAGCGGTACGTGAGTTGGGTTCAGAACGTCGTGAGACAGTTCGGTCCCTATCTGCCGTGGGTGTAGGAATATTGAAAGGATCTGTCCCTAGTACGAGAGGACCGGGATGGACGGATCTCTGGTGGACCTGTTGTGGCGCCAGCCGCATAGCAGGGTAGCTATATCCGGACGGGATAACCGCTGAAGGCATCTAAGCGGGAAACCCACCTTAAAACGAGTATTCCCTGAGAACCGTGGAAGACGACCACGTTGATAGGCCGGGTGTGGAAGAGCGGCAACGCTTGAAGCTTACCGGTACTAATAGTTCGATCGGCTTGATCGTTCTCATTCCTTATGCCCATCACCAGCGCAATCCTTTGGATTGCGCTGAGATGTGAGAGCACAACAAAGACCAGCGAACAGCTCAGAGAGAGCAGAAAATAGGGTTCCCTATTCGCTACTCACTATTGGCTATTCGCTCAAAAAGCTTCTCGAGCAACGTGCGCTTTGCCGACCTGGTGGTTATGGCGGAGCGGCTGCACCCGATCCCATTCCGAACTCGGCCGTGAAACGCTCCAGCGCTGATGGTACTTCGTCTCAAGACGCGGGAGAGTAGGTCGCTGCCAGGTCTGCAAAACGCACGTTGAAAAAATCTTTTCCTTACAAACAGGCCCGCCAATCGGGAGCCCGGGCCGCGCAAGCGGCCCTTTCAGTTGGCGGAACCAACTAAGCGCTGACTTGTTTCAAAAGTTGACGCGGGGTGGAGCAGCACCCGTCCGCCCACAAAGGCCAAGGCCTTGAGGACGGACAAACCAAAAAGTCCGGGCTGCCCGGCCGGCATTCGCCGTTAAGTTGACGCGGGGTGGAGCAGCCCGGTAGCTCGTCAGGCTCATAACCTGAAGGTCACAGGTTCAAATCCTGTCCCCGCAACCAAATCAAAAA
>NZ_RZTI01000132.1:0-17133 GCF_003997275.1 Mesorhizobium sp. M6A.T.Ce.TU.002.03.1.1 | reverse complement strand
GGTGATCCGCGAACGGATTGCCGAGCAGGTCCGGCTGCTGATGGATGCCTCCGCCAATCTCGACGCCAGCCGGTTGCATATGGAAGCGGCGTTCCTGGCCACCAAGGCCGACATCCGCGAGGAGATCGACCGGCTGAAGACGCATGTCGCGTCCGGCCGGGTGCTGCTGGCAGGCGGCGGCGCCATCGGCCGCAAGCTCGATTTTCTGGCGCAGGAATTCAACCGCGAATCGAATACGCTGTGTTCGAAGTCGAACGCCGCTACGGTCACCGCCATAGGGCTGGAGCTGAAGGCGGTCGTCGACCAGTTTCGCGAACAGGTCCAGAATCTGGAGTAACCCTGATGGTCGCCAAGGAGCCGATGGTTGCTAAGGATTTGGGCTCCCGTATTCGCCGACGGGGCCTGATGCTCGTGCTGTCGTCGCCGTCCGGTGCCGGCAAGTCGACGATTGCGCGCAATCTCCTGGAAAGCGATTCTAGCCTCGAACTGTCGGTCTCCGTCACCACGCGGCCGCGCCGCGGCAGCGAAATCGAGGGCGTCCATTATCATTTCCGCACCATGCGTGAGTTCGAGCGGCTGCGCGATTCCGACGAACTGCTCGAATGGGCCGAAGTGCATGGCAATTGCTACGCGACGCCGCGTGAGCCGGCCGAACTGGCGCTGGCACAGGGCCGCGACATGCTGTTCGACATCGACTGGCAGGGTGCCCAGCAGCTCAAGGAGAAGATGCGCGCCGATATCGTTTCCATCTTCATCCTGCCGCCCTCGATGAAGGAATTGAAGGCACGGCTGAAGCGCCGCGCCGAGGACCAGGAATCGGTGATCGAGACGCGTCTGAAGAACGCCCGCAACGAGATCGAGCACTGGAAGGAATATGATTTCGTCATCATCAACGACGATCTCGATCGTGCCTTCGCCGAAGTGCGCGGCATCGTCATCGCCGAGCGACTCAGGCGCGACCGCCGGCCCGGCCTGTTCGATTTCGTCTCGGGCCTGCTCGACGAGAAGACGGATTAGGCGCCTTCCTTCTCCCCGTAAACGAGGAGAAGAGCTACACTGCGTTGGTCAACCGCACGAATTCTTCGATATCAAGCGTTTCGGCGCGCCGCGTCGGATCGATGCCGGCGCGCGTGAGCAGGGCTTCGCCGCCGAGGCCCTTGACGCTCTGGCGCAGCATTTTGCGGCGTTGGCCGAAGGCCGCTTCGGTGACGCGGCTGAGCTTCTTGACCTCGGCGGGCAGGGGACTTGCCCGCGGCACCAGATGCACCACCGACGACACCACCTTGGGCGGCGGCGTGAACGCTTGCGGCGGCACGTCGAAAGCGATCTTTGCTTCCGTCCGCCAGCCTGCCAGCACACCCAACCGGCCATAGGCATCGCTGCCGGGGCGGGCGACGATGCGCTCGGCCACCTCGCGCTGGAACATCAGCGTCATCGATGCGTAGAAAGGCGGCCAATCGGCAACGGTCAGCCAGCGCACCAAAAGCTCGGTACCGATGTTGTAGGGCAGGTTGGCGACGATCCTCACAGATCCGTTGCCCCCAAGCGCCCCTTGGGCAAGCGCTGCAAAATCCGTCTTCAGCGCATCGCCGGCAATGATCTCCAAACGGCCCGGATAGTGATCCGACACCTCCGCGAGCGCCGCCAGGCAGCGCTCGTCGCGCTCGATGGCGATGACCCGACCAGCGCCGTGGGAAAGCAGCGCCCGGGTTAGGCCGCCGGGACCCGGACCGACCTCGATCACCGTGGCGTCCGTCAGGTCGCCGGCGGTGCGCGCGATCTTGCCGGTCAGATTGAGGTCGAGCAGGAAATTCTGGCCAAGCGCCTTTTTTGCCTGCAGCCCATGGCGTTCGATCACCGCGCGCAACGGCGGCAGCCCGTCGATGCTCATGCGACCGCTCTCATGCAAAGCCTCATGCGATGGCAGCCTTCGTCCCGGTGTCGGCAAGCCTGCGGGCGAGCCTTAGCGCCGCGATCAGGCTGTCGGCCCGGGCTATGCCCTTGCCGGCGATATCGAAGGCGGTGCCGTGATCCGGTGAGGTGCGGATGAAGGGCAGGCCGAGCGTGACGTTGACCGCCTCGTCGAAAGCCAGCGCCTTGGCCGGGATCAGCGCCTGGTCGTGGTACATGCACAGCGCCACATCGTAGCCGGTTCGGGCGCGGGCATGGAACAGCGTGTCGGCCGGCAGCGGCCCGAAAGCATCGATGCCTTCTGCCCTCAGCCTGTCGATCGCCGGGCGGATGATGTGCTGATCCTCGGCGCCCATCGCGCCGCCTTCGCCGGCATGCGGATTGAGGCCGGCAATGGCAAGCCGAGGCTTGGCGATGCCGAAACGATGTTCGAGGTCGGCAGCGGTGATGCGGGCGGTCGCAACGATCAAGTCCGTCGTCAGCGCTTTCGGCACCTCGCTCAACGCAATATGGATGGTGACCGGGACCGTGCGCAATTCGGGACCGGCAAGCATCATCACCGGCATTGCTTCGGCGCCGGTGTGGAGCGTCGCCAGATGCGCCAGATACTCGGTATGGCCGGGGAAACGGAAACCGGCATCGTAGAGCGGCTTCTTGGCGATCGGGCACGTGACAACAGCCGCTGCGCGACCGCCAAGGCAGTCGTCAACAGCGCGGTCGATCGCCTCGATGATGCCGGCGGCGTTGGCTGGGTCCGGCCGGCCGGGGTCGTCGACGAAGCGGGCGACTAGCGGCACGATGGGCAGGGCGCGTGTAAAGACGCGCGCCGCTTCGGCTGGCATTGTCTCCGTGATTGGCATATCGGCGACGAGCCGGCGCGCCCGTGCGGAAACCAGCGCCGGATCGGCGAGAAGATAGAAGGGCGGCACACCGGCGCTGTCGCGCGCCTGCCAGGCGGCAATGGCGATCTCCGCCCCGATGCCGGACGGATCGCCGACGCTCAACGCCAGCGGAAGCTGTATCTCTGGCACGCCCAGGGTGTCTTAGCGCTCGACGATGCGGGCTTTCTTCCGCAACTCCTCGACGTACTTCTTGGAGAGCTCGTCGGCGTCCTTGCCGGTTGCGCCTTCGCTCTGGAACACCATCTGGGCGGCCTTGTCGTCGGACACTTCGCGTGACGAGCAGATGCCGATGAACTCGACCCCGCGATCCGTCTCGCGCGTGCTGGTGGCACCCCCGACCTTGGTGGCTTTGATCTGGTCGGCCCATTCCGGCGGCAATTGCGGCGCCAGCACCCGGCCGAGATCGCGAACGGTGACGTCGATCAGGCCCTTGGCAAATTCGCGCGAGGTGTTGCAGCCGTTGAAGCGGGCGCGCATGGCGTCAGCCTCGCGCTTGCGCTTGGACAGCGTAGCGCTGCGCTCGGCCGCCGGCACGACGAAGATGACTTGCTGCAGCATGTATTCCATGGCGGTCGGCTTGGCGCCGCCCTTGTCGAGCATGCGCCTGACTGCGTCCTGCTCGCTCATGGCGCCGCCGCCGCTCTCGGAGCGATGGCGCGCGGTCAGCGCCTGATTCCAGGCCATCTGGGAGCGGATGAACTCCTTGAAATGCTCCTTGCCGACGCCGGACTGCGCCATGACGCCATCGAGTTGCTTGAGCTGCATCTTGTTGGTCGTGGCAAAGCGCTGATAGGCGGCGTCGACCTGGGCGTCGCTGATGCGGATGCCGAGACGCTTGGCTTCGGCGACGCGCAGCGTCTGCTCGATCATCTCGTCGGCGGCGTCGCCTTTCTTGCGCTGCAGGCGCAGGAAGGCAGCCCGATGCTGGATGTCGCCGGTGGTGATCGGTACGTTGTTGACGACGTATTTGATCTGGCTGGCGAAAGCCGGCGGCGTCATCATGGTGATCGAGGCCGAGGTCGCCGCCACCAGCAGCGCGAACCCTGCCGAAAAGAGGTATTTCCTCATCGAAAGCATCCCAATTCTATCTCGGTTCCGGCCCAATTCTATCTCATTATGAGGGAGCTGAAACCCGTGCCTGCCCTATGCGGCGAAACGATGTCGTTAGAGCGACGTGCGTCCACTTGGGCGCACAAGGTACTCTCTAAACACTTTGAATCTACGCATCGTGCTTTCCGAAAATCAATTCCGACTTTCGGGCCGACACGTTGGCCGCCTGTTCCGGCCGTCTGCTGCTGGCCAGCCGTCTGCTACTGGCTAGTGTCTGCTACTGAATGGTGTCGATGGAGCTTTGTGACGAGCCGAAATCGCCGAGCGTGCGGAACGACAAGTTGAAACCGATGTTCTGCGACACTTCCTTGGTTTCCAGGTCGCGGGATTCTGAGAACGTCATCAAATAGGTGAAGCATGAATCACTATAGGCAAAGCCGACCCCGTCCTTGACCAGGACACTTTGCTCCAGATCGTAGGTGCCGGTGCCGAAGACACGCCAGTTCTCGGCAAGTTGCGTCGAGGCGCCGAGCGTGACCTCATGGCGATCGGTCGTGAAGCCATAGAGCGGCTGCGCCTGGATGAAGGCATATTTGGCGCTGAGCGAAATCGGCAGGCCGGAATAGGCTGCTTTCACCTCGGCGCGGCGAACCTCAAGGCTCTGCTCGTCGAAACGGCCGCTGACCGAGCCGGAAACTCCGCTGGGGCTATTAAAGCCGACGAGGCCGACATAGTCGGAGGTCTCGGTCTCAAGACCGGAATCGGCTCCAACATTGACCAGGTCCGGCGAATCGAAGGAGTTGCGACCGCCCAGCTGGTAGGATTGGCCGAACAGCGCGTTGGTGCTCCAGCCATTGTCGTAGGCGCCGGAATAGCGCAGCCCGACATTGGCGCGCGTGCCGCCTTCCATGCGATCGTAGCCGGAGAACTTGTCACGCTCGAACAATGTCGTGGCGTCGAAGACGAAGCTCTGGGCGTCCTCGTTGGGGACAGCGAGGCCACCGACATATTGCTCGTTCGGACGCACGAACACCTGCGCCATCGGCTCGAAGATGTGGCTGGAGCTGGTCGACGAGAACAGCACCGGCCAGCGCATTTCCAGCCCGGCGGTCGCCATGTAGCGGGCGAGTGATGTCCGCATGTCATCGCTGGCATTTATCTCCGGGTTCATCGCCATCTGGTTGATGGCGGTGAGCGAGGCCGAGGACGCATTCACATAACCGACGTCGCCGCGCAGCGCCAGCAGCGGCGTCAGCAGCAGCCCGCCATCGGTGGTGAAGGTGCGCTTCCATTCCGCTTCGGTGGTGAGGCGGCCCGACTGGCCCTCGATGCCGCGGACATTATTGACGGACGCAGCGTTGTTCGGATCGGAAAGGATCCTATCCAGCCTTTCACGGCTGATGGCCTGTGCGTTGACGTTGAACGACAATTGCCCGCCGCCCACAGCCATGTCGGGGATGTAGGCGTAGTCGAGCGAGGGCAGCACCCAGGGCTGCTTGCCGGCGCGCGCGGTCGGATCGTCAGGGAGCGTCTTTTCCTGGACCTCGAAGCGCATGGCGCGCACGTCGAAATAGTTGCGGCCATTGAGGCCTGTCAGGTAGATCGAGGAGTGGTGCACGCTCTCGTTGAAGTCTTCGATGGCGTAGGTGCGCGAGAAGTTCTTGTCGGTCTGCAACAGGACATCCCAGCCGAAGTCCCAGCGCGGATTGATGGCGAACTGACCCTTGGTGCCCATCATGCCGCGGAACTTGTTCGGGTCGCCGGCCGAACCTGAATCGACATTGTTGCCGTGGCTGTCGATGAATTCGTCGGGGTCCTCTTGCCGGATGCCGGCGACCTTCAGGCTATACTGGCCGTTGTTGAAGCGCTGGCGCCACTCGGCCTCGCCGAGGAAGCCTTGCTTGGTGTAGCCGCTGCCGGTGACGGTGAGGTCATAGGTTGGTGAGAGCGCGAAATAATACGGGACTTTGACGCCGACGCCGAGCTCGCTCTTGTAGGCAATGCCGGGAATCAGGAAGCCGCTCTTGCGCTTAACGGTAGGGTCGGCAATCTCGAAGGCCGGCAGATAGGCAAGCGGAAAGCCGAAGAACTCGAAATTCGAATTCTCGAAGCGAACCGTCTTCTTCTCGCCGTTCCAAATGATCTTTCTGGCTTTGATGCGCCAGGTCGGCGCTTTGTCTGGTTGGTCCTCGCATGGCTCGCAGGCCGTGTACACGCCGTTGTGGAACGTCGTCAGCACGCCGCCCATGCGTTCCGCGCTTTCGGCGGCGAAATATGCCTTGTCGACGGTTTCGACACGCAGCGCGTTGACGAAGCCATCAGCGAAATCGTCGGTGATGTCGACATGCTGCGAATAGATCTTGGTGCCGTCGCTGTTGATGACCTCGACATTGCCGCTGGCGACGAGGCGCTTGGTGTTGCGATTGTACTCGACCCGCTGGGCGACAAGGCGGTTGCCGCCATAGTCGATCTGGACGCCGCCGACGGCCGTTACTGTCTGGTTGTCGTTGTCATAGACCAGCGTATCCGCCGCCAGCAGCATTTGCGAGCCGGCGGGGACGTCGGCTGCCATGTCGCTGATATCCTGGGCAGAAGCCGGAATATTCGGGACGACGCAAGCGAGCAGGCATGCCAAGGCGCTCGCCCCATAGAGGCGCGCCAAACCGGCCTGCCTATGGATGCGCAAAACCGCCCCCCTCACTAGCCGTCTTCCTTGTACAGCAAGAAAGTCACCCCGAAGAACATAGCCACGACAACCGGAACCCATGCAGCCACGACTGTGGGTACGAATCCCGCCACGCCGAATGCCTTGACCAGCACCGTCACGACATAAAGCAGAAACCCAGCCAGGACGCCACCCAGAATCATCGTCGCGGATTGTCCCATCCTCGCAAATCGCATCGACACCGTTGCGGCAATCAGCGTCATGGCGACGAGAAGGAACGGCAGCGCCACCAGCGAATCAAACTGCATGGCAAAGGCATTTGCCTTGAGGCCGAAGGAGCGGGCAACCTCGATCTTGCTGGGCAGATCGTAGAAAGGGATGGTTTCCGGGCGCGCCAGCCGCTCTTGCACGAATTCGGGCTTGAGATTGGTCGACACCCGGTCGCTTGCCACCGATTGGATGTTGCCGTCCCGGAAAACCTTGACGTCCTGCAGTTCCCAGTAGCCATCGCGCAAAAAGGCGTGCGCCGCGTCCTTGCGTTCGACGATGTCGCCTTGCGGGCTGAGGATGAAGAAGACGGCATCGGCCATCTCGAGGCCCTGATTGAGAATGGCGCGCGCGCCGATGATGGTATCGCCGGTACTGGTTTTCTGCCGGATCCAGGGCTCGGCGTCGGCCGACACGGCGTTCGACTTGCCGGAGCGGAGCTGGGTTTCGATCTTTTCGGACCAGGAAAACGCATGCGCGGCGATCGGATTGATGACGCCGACCGACAACACGCCGAACAGCAGCGCCCCGATGCAGCACGGCAGCAGGAATTGCCATGCGGATACGCCGGCGGAACGCGCGATGACCAGTTCATATCTGCGATTGAGCGAGACCAGCGTCGCCATCGCCGAGAATAGCCCGACGAACGGCACCGTCTGCAGCATGATCATCGGCATCCTCAGCGCTGAAATGGCGAACGCCGTCCCGTAGGTGAAGCCCGGCAAGCCGGTCGTGCGACCGGAAAGCTCGGTGAAGTCGATCAGGAACACGAGCGCCAACAGGCCGATGAAGAACCAGATGGTGATCGTCACGTAGCGGAAGAAGAAGTATCTACCCAGGGTCCAGCCCATTAGCGTGTCCAGCCCATTAGCCGGCCCCTTGGCCAGAAGCGCCACGCCTGGCGAAGCGAAGCTTGATGGCGCTCCAGCCGTCACTGAAGCGACCGGCGAAATTCGTCATCCAGTCGGCCCAGGCGACCGGCAGCTCCATGGTCCGGTTGGAGACTATGAACCATGTCGCGACCGCGGACGCCACGATAGGAACGCCGTAGACCATATAGGCATATTGCGGAACGTTGTCGGCTTTACCGGCGGCAAAGAAACCAAGCCAACGTACGAAAAGCGCAATCGCGATGGCCGTGATCAGCGGATGGATGCGCGCCTCGCGATGGGACCGCGCATCTCCCGCGACCGCAAGCGCGATCAGCGCGAAGACAAGTGAATAGGACCATTCGGAAAAACGCTGGTTGAGCTCGGCCAGATACCTGTTCGGCTTTTTTTGGAACGCCTTGTCGTTCGGACTGGGATTGAGCAGGTATTGGGTCGTCCGGTCCTTCGGCAAAAGCAACACGTCCGATGAGGCCGACATGAAGGCGGACAGGTCGAAGGCATAGGAGGTGAATCGGATGACCGAAAGATCGCCGGTCAGCGTTTCGCGATGGATGACGCCGTCGTTCATCATCAGCACCTTCTCGTCGCCGTTTTCGATGATGGCTCCGGTCTTGGCGTAGTAGATGAGGTTAACGCCTTCTTCGCGCGAATCGGCGACGAAGATGCCGCCGAGGCGGTTGTCCGGAAGCCGCTCGCCAATCTGCAGGAACAGGCCGTCGTCGATCTTGCGAAAGGTGCCTTCCTGGATGATCAGCGACAACAGATCGGCACGCGACGACGCCACCAGCTGGCGGTTTTTCTGGCGTGCATACGGATCGACGCCGTTGTCGACGGCGAACGACAAGACGCTGGCCGCCAGCGCCAGCAGCATGATCGGCCTGACGATGGTCCAGCGCGAGGCGCCCGCGGCGTTCAAGACGGCAAGCTCAGAATCGGAATTCATCGCGCTCAGCGTCTGAGCGACGGCGACCACCAGGGCGAAGGGCACGACGATCGGGATGATCGACGGAATGATCAGCGCAGCGACCTCGAAGAAGGTCAGCGCCGACTGGCCGCTGTCGGTGACGAGATCGATGCGGGCGAGCACCTGCGTCGTCCACACGATCGCCAGCGTCCAAATAAGCGCTGCCAGGAACACCGCCAGCGCGCGACGCATGATGTAGCGTTCAACGACCTTCATAAAGGCTTTTCTCGATTTTGCCGAACGGCATCATGCCTCCAGACAAAGTAGTCGTCCGGCGACGCCTGCACAACCGGTCCCGTTTGGCGGTTCGATCTGGTTTCCCGTCCCACATCGTTATTCCCGGTGGCCGGAGTGTCGGCGGCAATGGATAAGAAAGGGCGAACATCGATGGTTAACAACAGGTTGCGGCAGCAAAGCGGGGCCGTGCCGCGACGAATCGCCGTCGATTCCATCCGCCATATGGGATCTGATTCCGGCAAAGTCTTGCCAAATGCCGGAAAACGACCAAATGTCGCGCCGATCACGGTCATGGCCGCCGTGGCCGCGACGGGTACAGACATGGAAGCAGAAGTAACAGAATTGCGCGGTCAAACCGGCCAGGAATCGATTTTTCACGGTGCGATCGTGATCGGCGCCGGCGCGGCGGGGCTGGCCGCCGCCCATGCGCTGAAAAAGGCCGGCGTGCCGACGCTTGTCCTGGAAAAGGAAAGGCGGCTTGCCGAGCCCTGGTACCGGCGGCACGAACGGTTGCATCTCAATTCGCATCGCGATCTCTCGACGCTGCCTGGCGTCGATTATCCCGCAGGCACCCCCGCCTTTCCCCACAAAACAGCAGTCATCCGCCACCTGAACGATTTCAGCCAGGCGCACAATCTGCCGATCCGGCTTGGCGTCGCCGTCGAGGAGATCGCGTTCAGCGGCGATCAATGGACCGTTGAGACCAATGCCGGGCCCCTGCCGGCGCATCATGTCGTCGTTGCCACCGGGCGCGACCGGCAGCCGTTCATTCCGCAGTGGAAGGGCGCCGACGACTTTGCCGGCCGCATCATGCATTCGGCGGATTTTGGCAAAGCCGAGGATTATGCGGGAAAAAAGGTGCTGGTTGTCGGCGCTGGCAATTCGGGCTTCGACGTGCTCAATCATCTGGCGGGGGCGAACGCCGCCTCTATCTGGCTGTCGGCGCGCAACGGCCCCTCGCTGCTGCCCAAACGCGTCGGCAAGATCGCCGTCCACAGGCTTTCGCCGTTCTTGGCGCGATTGCCGATTTGGCTCGCCGATGCGGTGATGGCGGCAACGCAGCGCCTGGTTTTCGGCGACCTGACGAAGTTTGGCCTGCCGCCCGCGTCCTCGGGGGGCGCAAGCCGCCTGACCGACGACTACACTGCGATCGCCACCGACGACGGCGCCGTTCGCGCCATCAAGGCCGGTCAGGTCGTGGTACTGCCGCAGGTAAGGGAATTTACCCGCGACGGCGTCATCCTCGACAACGGCAACCTGATCGCTCCCAATATCGTCATCGCGGCGACCGGCTACCGCACCGGGCTCGAACGCATGGTTGGCAAGCTCGGCGTCCTCGACGGCAGGGGCGTTCCCCTTTTCAACGGCGGCGAGACCGACCCGAAATTGCCCGGCCTGCGGTTTACCGGCATGCGGCCAAGCATTCGCGGTTGCTTCGCCAATGCCCGAATTCAGGCCAAGGCAATCGCGCAGCAGATCGTCAGGCAGAGGCGATGAACTGAAAAATAGGGTGGTGCTTGCGGTCGGAAACGGCCAAGTATCGGGTTTCGTCAAGGCACTCTTCCAAAACCCAACGCCGTTCCCGAAAGCAGGACATGATGACTTCGAGACCTTCGATCGCCTTCGCCAAATTCGCAGCGCCCAAAAAGGGCAGTGTCTTCGTGCTGGCGGCCAACGATGGCGGTCTCGGCGATGCGGCAAAGGCTTGCGATCCGGCAAAGACCCTGGAGCGGGCGTTTCCGGTGGCCGACTTTTCCGGCAAGTTCGCCAGCCTGGTCGAAGTGCTGGCGCCGGAGGGCACATCGCTCGACCGGCTGGTGGCGGTCGGCGTCGGCAAGGTCTCGGGGCTCGACGACCATGCCTGGCTGAAGCTCGGCGGCACGATCGCTGCATCCTTGCGCAAGGCCACCGAGGTGACCGTCGTGCTCGATCTGCCGGATGCTGACGTCGGCGGCAGGCAAGCGGCACAGCTTGCCGCGGGCATCCTTCTGCGCAGCTATACCTTCGACAAGTACAAGACGAAAAAGGACAATAATGACGGCCAGCGCGATGGCAAGAAGGCCGAGCCCAAAAAGCCGGTCAAGGTGACCATCCACACCACCGATCCGGCGGCGGCGAAAAGGGCCTTCGCCGACGAGGTGGCGGTGATCGACGGGGTGCTCCTGGCGCGCGACCTGGTCAACGAACCGGCCAATATACTCGGGCCGGTGGAATTCGCCGCCCGCGTCAGCGAACTGGAAGCGCTCGGCGTCACGGTCGAGATCCTGGTCGAGAAGGATATGAAGAAGCTCGGCATGGGCGCGCTGCTCGGCGTTGCGCAAGGCTCGCCGCGTGGCGCCCGCATAGCCGTCATGCGATGGAACGGCGGCAAGGCCAAGGACAGCCTGGTTGCCTTCGTCGGCAAGGGTGTCACTTTCGACACCGGCGGCAATTCGATAAAGACGGCCTCCGGCATGGAGGACATGAAGGGCGACATGGGCGGCGCGGCCGCCGTGACAGGGCTGATGCACGCGCTGGCCGCGCGCAAGGCCAAGGCCAACGTCGTCGGCATCATCGGGCTAGTGGAAAATGCCGTCGACGGCCACGCGCAGCGTCCCGGTGACATCGTCACCTCGATGTCGGGTCAGACCATCGAGGTGCTCAACACCGACGCCGAAGGCCGCCTCGTTCTGGCCGATGCGCTGTGGTATTGCAACGATCGCTTCCAGCCGAAATTCATGGTCAATCTGGCGACGCTGACCGGCGCCACCATGGTCGCGCTCGGCCAGCACTATGCCGGGCTGTTCTCCAACGATGACGAATTGGCGAACAGGCTGACGAGCGCCGGGCAGGCGACGCAGGAACGAGTGTGGCGGATGCCGCTCGGCGCCGAATACGACAAGCTGATCGATTCGAAAAATGCCGACATGAAGAACATCGGCGGCCGCTACGGCGGCGCCATCATCGCGGCGCAGTTCTTGCAGCGCTTCGTCAAGGATACGCCCTGGGCGCATCTCGACATCGCCGGCACCGCGATGGGCGCGCCGTCCAGCGAGATCAACCAGTCATGGGCCTCCGGCTTCGGCGTCAGGCTGCTCGACCGACTGATGCGCGACAATTACGAGGGGTGAGGCCTTTCAAGGCGCAATCATGGCTGACGTCCTATTCTATCACCTGACCGAATCGACGCTGGAGGATGCGCTCCCCGGCCTGCTCGAGCGCAGCGTCGATCGCGGTTGGCGCGCCGTGGTGCAGGCCGGCACCGAGGAGCGGCGCGACGCGCTGGACCAGCATCTGTGGATATTCAGAGACGATTCGTTCCTGGCGCACGCGACGGACCGCGAATCCCATCTGGCCGAGCAGCCGATCCTTTTGACCACCGGCCAGGACAATCCGAACGAGGCGCAGATACGCTTCCTGGTCGACGGCGCGGCGCCGCCGGAGCTTGGTAGTTATGAGCGCGCCGTGTTCCTATTCGACGGCCACGATGCGGCCCAGGTCGAGGCGGCGCGCATGCACTGGAAGACGATGAAGGAAGCCGGCCACGCGGTCACCTACTGGCAGCAGACTTCAGATCGGCGCTGGGAACGCAAGGCGTGAAGCTGCCGCCTTGGCTATCGTCAACCTGGGATCAGATCGCCGAGCAATCGGGTCGCGATGTCGAATAAAGAGCATCGGACCAAAAGTGGAAGAACCCTGAAAGGGTGGTTTGCTGATCGTTGAGACGCGCTACAACTGAAGCCGTTCAGCCAATTCAATGAAGTCGCTGATCACCAGGTCCCAGGCCTGATCAGGGTGCAAGTCCGTGGTCTGCGCTAATCCGTGCTCGGTCGGACGCGGGACAAAGGCTGTTCGCAATCCGCATGCCCGAGCCGCTGCAAGGTCGCCATTGTGAGCGGCCACAAGACAGATCTCATCTGGCTTCATTGCCAGGACGTCAGCGGTGCGAAGATAGGCTTCCGGCATCGGCTTGTACGCTCGCACGACTTCGGCGCCGAGGATCGCATCCCAGGGGATGCGGCTACGCTTCGCCATGTTGAGCATGAGGACGATGTTCCCGTTCGAGAGCGGCGCGATGATATAGCGGGCCTTCAGCCGTGTGAGGCCTGCCACCGCGTCCGGCCATGGCTCCAATCGGTGCCATGCCAGGTTCAGTTCGTCCAGCTCGGACGCCGGCACCGACGCCGGGTCGATCCCGAATTCTGGCAAAACAGCTTCCAGATTCTCCCGATGCAGCACGTCGAGCCGTGTAAAGGGCCGTCGGCCGCTGCGCACCTCCTCCATCGCTGGGGAGTAACGGCGGCGCCACGCATCCGCGAAAGCGGTAGGAATGGCCGTTCCGGCTCCATGCCGCTTCAGGAACGGTTCAGCTTCGCGCGCCACGCCGCTGCGCCAATCGACGACAGTGCCGAATACGTCGAATACCAAGGCACGTACACCATCCAATGGCATCACATTCGGCTCCTTGATCCGCACACTGCGTCTTTGGCATGGATCGGCCTGAGAAGTCGACCGCACGGACCCGGTCGGAAACGGGCTGGTTCGCCAACTCAGCTTGCCCTTCATGGATTAACCGGCCGTCGATCTTCTGGCAGCACCGGTTCCGTGTTCTCGACCTCATCGCCGTCATCTACCTGTCAAAAAAGTGTCAGGTGAGCTGGAATAGGCCTCGGCTTGGCCCGTTAACCCGCCATCTCAACCGGAGATGGAAGGTGCTTCCATGCTGCATAGCGTTCCCACGACGAGGGCCACAGTCGGTGCATTCGCCGATGCCGAAGGGCGGCAGGCATGGTTGTTCCGGCCGCTATCACCCAGATTGGTCATCGGCTTGCTTTCCCTGCAAGCTTGCACCTTTGTCATTCTTTACGGATTGGACGGCCTGCCGATTGAAGGCCGACTGTCGCTCTCGGTCTTCGCCGGGGTCCTGATCGCCTGGGTAGTGCTCGGCCTGCCCGACATGCCTGTGGCGCTCGCCGGCGCGCTTGCCCTTGTTGTTTCGGGTGCGGTCGACGAAGAGGCCCTCTTTGCCACGCTCGGCAGCGAAATCATCTGGCTCCTGATTGCCGCTTTCGTCATGGCGTCGGTCATGCGCAGCAGCGGTACCGCCGAGCGCCTGGCAGGCGTCGCGCTGACGCGCTGCAGGACGGTTTCCCGAATGTTCTGGGGCGCGACGCTGGTCATTGCGCTGACCGCCTTCGTGATTCCTTCTACCTCAGCCCGCGCGGCGATCCTCATGCCCGTGTTCTTCGGTCTTTCGAGTGCGATCGGCAGACCATCCGTGACCAGAGGGCTCGCGCTTCTGTTTCCCTCCGTCATCTTGCTCTCAGCCTGTGCTTCGCTGACCGGAGCTGGCGCACATCTGATTGCCGCCGATTTCATGAGGCGTGTCAGCGACACAGACATCGGCTTCGCCCACTGGGCGCTTCTCGGCGGGCCGTTCGGGTTCGTCACGAGTCTGCTTGCCTGCGGCCTGATCCAACTTCTGTTTCTGTCCGCCGAAGACCGCAGGGCCGCGATCGGCACGCTACCGGTCAGGCACCGTTCAAATTCATGCAGCGATGCTACCGTGCTGACAATCATGGGCGCGACCGTCCTGCTTTGGGCGACGAACGCGCTGCATGGACAGAATATTGCCGTCATCGCGCTCGTCGGTGCCTTGCTTGCCGCTTCCAAGCCGGTGTCGGGGATTTCGCTTAAAGAGGCGCTTAAGGGTGTCGAGTGGAACCTGCTTCTGTTCCTCGCGGCCACGCTTTTGATCGGCGAGGCGCTGCTCACCTCCGGCACCGCACGCTACCTCGTCGACCAGACGCTTGCGGCGCTCGGCGGCCACCTGTCATTAGCCCCATGGATGGTCATCGCCATCGCTGCCGTGATCTCAAGCCTGGCACATATCGTGATTATGTCTCGCACTGCGCGCGCGAGCGTCCTCATCCCAGCGGTTGCCTTGCCGCTTTCGGCGTTCGGCGTCGATCCATCGGTCCTAATCTTCGTGACGACGATCGGCAGTGGCTTCTGTCAGACGCTGATGGTCTCGGCAAAGCCGGTTCTCCTGTTCGGTTCTGCGGAGACCCTAACCTTCACACAGGCAGACCTCCTCCGGCTGGCTCTGTTCCTCTTGCCGCTCTTCGTCGCTCTGCTCGTCGCCTTCTCCTTGTTCGTCTGGCCGCTCCTTGGCCTGCCGATCGAAACACTTTCCACAATGCCCGCCAAGGCATGACTTCCGCCTGCTATTTTAGAAAGGAAACCAAAATGTCGATGACGATCCTGATTGCGCCTTCCGGTTTCAAGGAGAGCCTGACTGCCGATGAAGCGACGGCGTGCATCGCTGCCGGAATTCTACGGGCGATGCCGGACGCGACCATTCTCAAGGCGCCGATGGTCGATGGCGGGGAGGGCTTCACCAACGCACTGGTCAATCTGACCGGTGGCACGCTGCACCGGTTATCCGTCACTGGCCCGGTGGGGGACCCGGTAGACTCCTTCATCGGATTCATGGGTGGTCAGCCAGTCCGCACCGCCGTGATAGAAATGGCCGCAGCGGCGGGCCTGCGTCTCGTTCCACGGGATCGCCGCGACCCGTGCCTGACGACAAGCTTCGGCGTCGGCGAGCTCATCGGCGCCGCCCTCGATGCCGGTGCCGAGCGAATCCTGCTTGGCTGCGGCGACAGCGGCGTCAATGACGGTGGTGCCGGCATGGCCGAGGCGCTCGGCGTGCGGTTTCTCGACGATAGCGGCCGCCCGCTCGCGCGAGGCGGGGCCGCGCTCCGGCATCTCGCTTCTATCGACATGACGGGCATCGATCCCCGCCTCGCGAAGGTGCGGATCGATGCGGCCGTCAACTGGCACAATGTGCTGCTCGGACCCAAAGGTGTTGCCCGCGTGTTCGGTCCCCAGAAAGGAGCAACGCCGGCGCAGGTCGAGGAGCTTGCTGCAGCGATGGAAGTCCATGCCAAGGCGATCGAGCGTGCGACCGGCATTCAGGTTGACACCGCTCCGGGTGCCGGCGCATCGGGCGGCCTAGGAGCAGCCGTGCTCGGCCTTCTTCTGGGCCGGCTCCATCCGCGCTACGAGATCGTGATGCAGTATCTTGACCTCGACGCGTTGATCGATCGCGCGAACCTGGTGATCACCGCCGAGGGAAGCCTGGATGGCCAAACGCCCTATGGCAAGGTGCCATCCGAGGTGGCGCGCCGCGCCAAGCTGCGCGGCCTGCCCGTCATTGCACTCGCCGGAACGATTGGCAAAGGTGTGACGCTCAACTTCGAGCACGGCATTGATGCCTTCGCCAGCATTCTCAAACGGCCGTGCTCACTGGAGGAAGCGATCGAAAATGCCGGCAAGCTGCTGACGCGAGCCGCCGAGGATGCCGTGCGCCTGATGAGCGTTGGTATAAGGCTCGCCCGACCTCCAGCCCGCATTGTGCGGCGCATGGCAGAAAACGGCCTGGTATGCCACAGCGGCGACACCGGACTATTGCGGCCTCATAGCGATTAAAGGCGAAAAGGGGCTTTAGAGATCCGTCCTACCCGGCGATTTGCCTTAGCGAATGCGAACTCCGACCCACGAGCGCCAGTTGCCTCTAACGTCGGCTTTCGAGATGCCATCTCGGCAGGGGGGAATGACCGACTAGGGTCACGGCTTCCGCTTAAACTTCTCCGCAGGAATGGCAGAGAAGGGTCGTGAGCCGAAATTCAACTGAGACACCGCCCAGCCCACTTGACGAAAGGTCGACCGCGCGCAAAACTGCTAAGATGTCAGACCAATTTTGGATCTAAGTGCCCATGCGAGCGCGCGGCGAACTGCCCGGGGCACCTGCCACGCGTGTGGCAATCGCCACGCTCCCGCCGCTGGATCGCGGCAAGCAGGTCATGGAGGCGCTGGCCGACTATGTCGAGCGCGCCGCGCTGAAGAGCGGTGACCGGCTTCCGACCGAACGCGAATTGATGGCCGCGCTTTCCGTCGGGCGTTCGACGATACGGGAGGCGATGGGGCGTTTCGAAGCGCTCGGCGTCACCGAGACCCGCAAAGGCAGCGGCACCTACCTGCTCAAGCCGATATCCGCCGGCACGATCCATTTGCCGCTGTCACTCAATACGGCAGAGCTGCGTGACGGTCTCTTGCACACCCTCGAGGTGCGCCGCGGCATCGAGGCCGAGGCAAGCATGGTTGCGGCGCGGCGGCGGACAGCCGACGATCTGCGGACGATCGAGCAAAAACTCATCGAGATGGAGCGCGTCCATCTTGCCACTGGCACGTCGGGCCCGGAAG
>NZ_RZTI01000131.1:0-17515 GCF_003997275.1 Mesorhizobium sp. M6A.T.Ce.TU.002.03.1.1 | reverse complement strand
CAGCGGGACAGCACCCCCCTCTGCCCTGCCGGGCATCTCCCCCGCAAGGGGGGAGATAGGCAGCTTCGCTGACCGCGCCACGCTCGGCAATTGGTCTGAAGCGATTGCCCTGAACTTCAGTATGGTTGACATCCCTCGTCTGCCGGGTAGCTTCCAAGATGCAGGCGTCGCAACTCCACAAGGGAGAAGCGGACTCGCTCTGCCATAAAACGACGCACGCCGATGACACACAACGGCATGCGCAAATCGTCCAGGGCACCTTGACGATCAATGAGGAAATGCCATGCGTGCAATCGCATTTTTCGCCGTCGTGTCCGTTGCGACGTTTATCACGAACCAATCTCAGGCACAGGATGCCGCCGCGGGTGAGAAGGTCTTCGCCAAATGCAAGGCCTGCCACGTCGTCGACGAGGACAAGAACAAGATCGGTCCGTCGTTGAGCGGCGTTATCGGCCGGACGGCCGGCACGCATCCGGGGTTCAAATATTCCAAACCCATGACCGAGGCGGGTGGATCCGGCGTCAAATGGGATGAAGCCACGCTGACGACCTATCTTCGCGATCCCAAGGCCATGATCAAAGGCACAAAGATGGCGTTTCCCGGCCTCAAGAAGGACGAGGATCTTGCCAACGTCATCGCCTATCTGAAGCAATTCTCCAAATAACCCGGTTTTTCCGTTAGGAAATAACCCGGTTATTTGGCAGGAAATAACCCGGTTCTTCCGCACGAAGTAACGCGACTTCGCCGGCCGTTCGAAACTGCGTTCGGCCGGCGCCCACCCGGTGGTTGGCGCCGCTGGTCAAGCGGCGTCTTGCAGCCTCCGCATGGCGGACGGCAGCTCGAGCAGACCGTCGCAAACGAGGTCGGCGCCAAGCTCTTCAACGGCAATTTGGGTGTAGCCGCCACGCAGCAGAATGACGGGCATGCCGGCGGCGCGCGCGGCGGCCACGTCGGCGCTGCTGTCTCCGACCATCAGCGTGTCACGAGGCTCGACCTGAAGCTGGTCGAGCGCCAGCAGCAGAGCGTCGGGCGCCGGTTTCAAGGATGTCACCGCATCTCCGCCGACGATCGCACCGAAATAGTCCGTCAGCCCAAAATGCAGCAGGATTTCCCGAGCCGCCAACTGCGGCTTGTTGGTCACCACGCCCATGGCTATTCCACTCAAGTGGAAGTGCGTGAGAACCTCCCTGACGCCAGGCATCAGCCTTGTCAGGCCGGTCAGATGTCTGCGGTAGATCGGCGCCATGGCGCGGTTGGCCTCATCGAGCGCGCTGCCGAGAAGCGGCGTGCCGGAAGCCGCGAAGGCTCGCTCGATCAGTCTCCTGACGCCGCCGCCGATCATGGCCTTGACCTGCTCCAGGCTCAGCGGCGGCAGATCGCGGCCGGCCAGCAATTCGTTGACTGCGGCCGTTATGTCAGGCGCCGAATCGACCAGCGTGCCGTCGAGATCGAACAGGATCGCCTTGGGCGATCGAAACGGCCTGCCTGCGCCGACGTTCATGCGGCGTCCTTCCACTTGATCGAGCAGCCGATCGAAGCGATCTGGTCGAGCGGTCCGTCTCCGGTTCGGGCAATTTGCTTCATCGCCTCGAACAGGTCGCGCCTCAGCCCGGGCGGTCCGGCGTCGCGCCGCGCCGCGTCCAGCCGGCCGCGATATTGCAGCGTCAACTCGCTGTTGAGCCCGAAGAAATCCGGAGTGCAAACGGCTCCATAGGCACGCGCCACCTCTTGGCGCTCGTCGTGGAGGTAGGGGAAGGTGAAGCCGTTCGTCCTGGCGAAAAGCTTCATGTTGTCGAAGGAATCATCGGGGTAGGCGTCGGCATCGTTGGCGTTGATCGCGACAAAGCCGATGCCTTGCGCCTTGAGGTCGTTGGCATCGCGGACGATGCGTGAAATCACCGCCTTCACATAAGGGCAGTGATTGCAGATGAAGGCCACCACCAGCCCGTTCGGGCCGGCATGGCTGAAGATCGAATGCGATTTGCCGTCGACGCCGGGCAAAACGGCATCGATGGCTTGCCAGCCGAAATCGCAGACAGGTGGAATTGCCGCCATATTTGCCCTCCGATGTGACGGTTTACGCAGCTTTCCGGATCGCCCCGTCGGCCGCCTGCCTGATGGCGTCGATATTGGCGCGATAGGCAGCCTCGGTGCCGCCCATGAAAATGGCCGAGCCCGCGACCAGCACATTGGCGCCGGCCGCGGTGACCAGCGGAGCAGTCTCGGGCGTGACGCCGCCGTCGATCTCGATGTCGATCGGACGATGGCCGATCAGCGCCTTGACCCGCCTGACCTTGTCGACGACCGCCGGAATGAACGCCTGGCCGCCGAAGCCCGGATTGACGGTCATCAGAAGGACCAGATCGAGCCGGTCGAGCACATATTCGATGACGCTTTCCGGCGTCGACGGGTTCAGCGACACGCCGGCCTTCTTGCCGAGATTCCTGATTGCCTGCAGCGAACGGTCGAGATGCGGCCCGGCCTCGGCATGCACCGTGATGATGTCGCAGCCGGCATCGGCGAAGGCGGCGAGATAGGCGTCGGCCGGCGCGATCATCAGGTGGCAGTCGAAGATCTTGTCCGTTCGGTCACGGATCGCCTTGATCACCGGCGGACCGAAGGTGATGTTGGGCACGAAATGGCCGTCCATCACGTCGAGATGGATCCAGTCGGCACCCGCCCGGACGACCGTCTCGACCTCGTCGCCAAGCCGCGAGAAGTCCGCAGAAAGCACCGAGGGCGCGATGATTGTCTTAGTACCCATGGTCGTCGGCTCCCATTCTATCTTCCGTTTCCGGTCGCTGCACACCAACCGGCGTCGTCATGTCAGCGCGCCTTCGTCTCCGGCTCGCCTTCGAGCTTACCTTCCGCGAACACGCGGCTGCCGCGAATATCGGATTCCTCAATGGTGATAAGGTCGGTCTTCGTCAACGCCCGGTCGCGCGACGCGAAAAGCCGGTTGGCCTGGCGAAGCCGCGCCCGGTCGAGCCCATTGCGGACCGAGCGAGCGTTGGAGAAATGCGGCAGCCGCATGCGGATCGGGAGATACTCTTCGAGCGCCTTGGCCGCCGCTTCGCTGAGACGGTAATTCTGTTCCGCCAGCATGATCTCGGCGATCGATTTGAGCTCGCCGACGCCGTAGTCGGGAAAATCGAGGTGGTGGGCGATGCGCGAGCGCATGCCGGGATTGCTGTCGAAGAAGCGGTCCATCTTGTTCTTATAGCCGGCAAGAATCACAACCAGATCGTCACGGTTGTTTTCCATGCATTGCAGCAGGATTTCGATTGATTCCTGGCCATAGTCGCGTTCGTTCTCGGGCTTGTAGAGATAGTAGGCCTCGTCGATGAAGAGCACCCCGCCCATGGCGCGCTTGATCACTTCGCGGGTCTTGGGTGCGGTGTGGCCGACATACTGACCGACGAGATCGTCTCGTGTCACCGCGACCATGTGGCCTTCGCGGACATAGCCGAGACGATGCAGGATTTCGGCCATCCTCAGCGCCACGGTGGTCTTTCCGGTGCCGGGATTTCCGGTAAAGTTCATGTGCAGCGTCGGCGCGCCCGAGGTCAGCCCGAATTTGCGGCGAAGCCGGTCGACCAGGAGCAGCGCCGCGATCTCGCGGATGCGGGTCTTGATGGGCTTCAGGCCAACGAGCTCGCGGTCGAGCTTGTCCATCACCTCATCGATGTTGGACGCCTCGAACTCGGCCTGCAGATCAACCGATTCGTCCTGCGCGGCAGCGCCCTTTGCTATCGCGTCCAGCATGGTTTCGCCTAGCTCCGCTCGCCTTCGGGCCTGTCAGTCGCATAAGGCACGATCGAATAGCCCTGGCTGCGGCCGTCGCGCTCCTGACGCAGCAGCCGGAACCCGGGTTCGTTGGGCGGCCGGTTGACGATGAACGACATGCGCGGCGCCTCCCAGCCCTTGGTCGAATCGAAGGCGGTGACCCGGACATACATGTTGGGCATGGCTTTCCGGCAATTGTTGACTTCAAGCAGGATGCCCGCCGGGTCCTTCAGGTCGAACATCGGGTTGCCGTACATTTCCCAATAGGTGTTTCGCGGATGCGGATCGTCCGTGTACTCGACGCTGACCGCCCAGTGGTTTTTCAGCGCGTATTTGATCTGCGCCGAAATCTGCTCATCGGTCAGGTCGGGCAGGAACGAAAACTGTCCCTGCGTGACCTTGTTTCCCGGATTGGTCATCATGGCGACGATTCCTTTCGTCTAGAAGCTGGGCGTTGCGGTTGGCACGAAGTCGGCCGTATCGGTCGATTCGTAGTTGAAGGTGACGTCCTTCCAGGTCTCCAGGGCCGCCTTCAGCGGCGTGCACCATCTGGCCGCCTGTTCGAGGATTTTGGTCCCTTCGCGCAGATAGTCGCGGCCCTCGTTGCGGGCGAGGATCATCGCCTCCAACGCGACGCGATTGGCCGTCGCGCCGGCCTGGATGCCGTCCGGATGGCCGATCGTGCCGCCGCCGAACTGCAGGATGACGTCCTCGCCGAGATAATGGATCAACTGGTGCATCTGGCCGGCATGGATGCCGCCGGAGGCGACGGGCATCACCTTGTTGAGCGAGGCCCAGTCCTGATCGAAGAACAGCCCGGTTTCGAGGTTCTGCGGCGTGCGCTCCTCGCGCAGCGTGTCATAAAACCCCTTGATCATCAGCGGGTCGCCTTCCAGCTTGCCGACCACCGTGCCGGCATGGATGTGATCGACGCCGGCCATCCGCATCCATTTGCAGATGACGCGAAAATTCATGCCATGGTTCTTCTGGCGCGAATAGGTCGAGTTGCCGGCGCGGTGCAGGTGCAGGATCATGTCGTTGCGGCGTGCCCACTTGGCCATCGACTGGATCGCCGTGTAGCCAATGACGAGGTCGATCATGACGATGCAGGAGCCAAGCTGCTTTGCGAATTCGGCGCGCTCGTACATCTCCTCCATCGTGCCGGCGGTGACGTTGAGATAATGGCCCTTGACTTCGCCGGTGGCGGCCGACGCCTTGTTCACAGCCTCCATGCAGTAGAGGAAGCGGTCGCGCCAGTGCATGAACGGCTGCGAGTTGATGTTCTCGTCGTCCTTGACGAAGTCGAGGCCACCCTTCAGCGCCTCGTAGACGACGCGGCCGTAGTTGCGGCCTGACAGGCCAAGCTTCGGCTTCGTCGTCGCGCCGAGCAGCGGCCGGCCGAACTTGTCGAGCCGCTCGCGTTCCACCACGATGCCGGTCGCCGGGCCCTGGAAGGTTTTGAGGTAGGCCACCGGGACGCGCATGTCCTCGAGCCGCAAGGCCTTGACCGCCTTGAAGCCGAACACGTTGCCGATGATCGATGCAGTCAGGTTGGCGATTGAGCCCGGCTCGAACAGGTCGAGGTCGTAGGCGATGTAGGCGAAGTACTGCTGCTCGGTCTTGGTGCCGGGACCTGTGTTCGGCACCGGCTCGGATTTGAACGCCTTGGCGCGGTAGAGCTCGCAGGCGGTCAGCCTGTCGGTCCACACCACGGTCCATGTCGCGGTCGAGGATTCACCGGCGATGGCGGCGGCCGCCTCCTCGTGGTCGACGCCGGGCTGCGGCGTAATCCGAAACATGGCGATCAGGTCGGTCTCCTTGGGCCGGTAGTCCGGCTCCCAATAGCCCATCTTCTTGTAGGGGATGACGCCCGACTTGTAGCGTTCGCTGCCTTCCTTGAGCGTGCCCGCTGACGGCATGTCGATCTTGTTCATGACAGGTCTCCTGTTTGCCGCTCAGGCGGCTTTCGCGGTTGCGATTTGCGGGTCGAGCTTTCCCGCGGCGTAACGTTTCGCCATCTCGTCCATGGCGATTACCCTGATCTTCGAGGCGTTGCCCGCGGTGCCGAAGCGTTCGAAGCGATCGCGGCAAAGGTCGCGCAAGGCGTCCATGGCGGGTTTCAGGAATTTGCGCGGATCGAACTCGCGCGGATCCTCCGTCGCGACGCGGCGGAACTGCCCGGCCATGGCCATGCGGCAATCGGTATCGATGTTGACCTTGCGCACGCCGTAGCGGATGCCGCGCTCGATCTCCTCGACCGGAACGCCAAACGTCTGGGGCATCTCGCCGCCATATTTGTTGATGATGTCCTGCAGTTCCTGCGGCACGGAGGAAGAGCCATGCATGACCAGATGCGTGTTGGGCAACTTTTCGTGGATCGCCTCGATCACCTGCATGGCGAGGATGCCGCCGTCGGGCTTGCGGCTGAATTTGTAGGCGCCGTGCGAGGTGCCGCAGGCAATCGCCAGCGCGTCGACCTGGGTGGCGGTGACGAAGTCGACCGCCTGATCGGGATCGGTCAAAAGCTGGTCGTGGGAAAGCGCGCCTTCGGCGCCATGGCCGTCCTCGGCCTCGCCCTGGCCGGTTTCCAGCGAGCCGAGCACGCCGAGCTCGCCTTCGACGGAAGCGCCGACCCAATGCGCCATGCGGGCGACACGTTCGGTGATGGCGACGTTGTAGTCGTAGCTCGCCGGCGTCTTGGCATCCGCCATCAATGACCCGTCCATCATCACCGAGGTGAAGCCGTGGCGGATCGCCGAAAGGCAGGTGGCTTCGTTGTTGCCGTGATCCTGATGGATGCACAGCGGAATGGCCGGATGCATTTCGGTCAACGCCTCCATCATCTTGGCCAGCATGATGTCGTTGGCATAGGAGCGGGCGCCGCGCGACGCCTGGATGATGACCGGCGCGTCGCAGGCCTTGGCCGCCTCCATGATGGCGAGGCCTTGTTCCATGTTGTTGATGTTGAATGCCGGTACGCCGTAGCCATGCTCGGCGGCATGGTCGAGAAGCTGGCGAAGGGTGATGCGGGCCATTGTCGGGTCCTCTTAGCTGCGGAAGTTGGGCTAGATGATGAGCTTCAGCGCCGCTGCGGCGATGGCTTCGGGCGTGATGTCGAAATGCCGGTAGAGATCCGGGGCAGGGGCGCTGGCGCCAAAACCGGCCATGCCGACGAAAGCGCCGGTGTCGCCGATCCAGCGATCCCAGCCGAGCCGCGCCGCGGCTTCGACGGCAATGCGCGGCGCCGAGCCGAGGACGGACTTCCGGTAGTCCGCATCCTGTTCCTCGAAGAGCTCCCAGCACGGCATCGAGACGACCGCGGCGGCGATGCCGTGCTCGGCCTCCAGCCGTTCGGCGGCGGCAACGGCGATCTCGACCTCCGAGCCGGTGGCGATCAGCGTCACGGCGCGGTGCTCGGATGGCTCGCGCAGGATGTAAGCGCCCTGGCTCGATCGGTTCTCGTCGCTGTGTGGCTCGTCGCTGAGTGCCTGACGCAGCATCGGCAGGTTCTGGCGCGAGAGCACCAGCACGCTCGGCCGGTTCTTGCTCTTCAGCGCCAATTCCCAGCACTCCGCCGTTTCGATGATGTCGGCCGGACGAAAGACGTTGAGGTTTGGCGTGGCCCGCAGCATCGCCAGGTGCTCGACCGGCTGGTGGGTCGGGCCGTCCTCGCCGAGACCGATGGAATCATGCGTCATCACATAGACGACGCGCTGGCCCATCAGCGCCGAGAGCCGCATCGCGCCGCGTGCATAGTCGGCAAAGCACAGGAACGTGCCGCCATAAGGCACGAAACCGCCATGCAGTGCGATGCCGTTCATGGCCGCGGCCATGCCGTGCTCGCGGATCCCGTAGTGGATATAGCGGCCGGCATAGTCATCAGGCGCTATGCGATCCATGCCCTTGGTGATCGTCAGGTTCGAATGCGTCAGATCGGCGGAGCCGCCGACGGTCAGGTCGGTCGCGGCGTTGATGGCGCCGAGCGCCATTTCGGAGGCTTTTCGCGTTGCAACCTTGGTCGCCTTCTCGAGATGCTCCTTGCGGAAAGCGCCGAGCGCTTCGAAGACCGCGTCGGGCAGGTTGCCGGCGACCGCGCTCTCAAACGCCTGGCGCCGGGACGAGGCGGCAAGCCGCTGCTCCCAGGCGTGCCGCGCCGCTTGCCCGCGCTCGGCAACTTCGCGCCAGGTGAAAAGGATGTCGTCCGGCACCTCGAACGGCGCGTAGGCCCAGTCGATGTTTTCGCGCGTCGCGGCGATCTCCGCATCGCCCAGCGGCGCGCCATGCGTCTTTTCCGAACCGCCCAGATTGGGCGCGCCCTTGCCGATCACCGTGCGGCAGGCGATCAGGGACGGCCGGTCCGACTGCTGTGCTGCTTCGATTGCCGCAGCGACGGCTTCCGTGTCGTGGCCGTCCACCGATTGGACGTGCCATCCGGCGGCTTTGAACCGTGCCGGCTGGTCCATCGATGTCGACAGCGACGTCGGTCCGTCGATCGAGATCGCATTGTCGTCCCAGAACACGATCAGCCGGGAGAGCTTCAGGTGACCGGCAAGGTCGATCGCCTCGTGGCTGATGCCTTCCTGCAGGCAGCCGTCGCCGGCGATCACGTAGGTGAAATGGTCGACGAGGTCGGCGCCGTGGCGGGCAGCAAGCATGCGCTCCGCCAGTGCCATGCCGACGGCGGTCGAAATGCCTTGTCCAAGCGGACCGGTCGTCGTCTCGATGCCAAGCGCATGGCCATATTCCGGATGTCCGGCGGTGCGGCTGCCCAGCTGGCGAAACCGCTGCAATTCCTCGATCGGCATGTCTTCAAAGCCGAGCAGGTAATGCAGCGCATATTGCAGCATCGAGCCGTGCCCGGCCGAAAGCACGAAGCGGTCGCGATCGGGCCAGTTGGGCGCCGACGGATCGATATTGATGAAGCGGCCGAACAGCACCGTCGCGACATCGGCCATGCCCATCGGCATGCCCGGATGGCCGGAATTGGCCTTTTGGACGCTGTCCATCGCCAATGCGCGAATGGCGTTCGCCATGTCGCGCTCCGAGACGGCGGCGACGGGCTTCAATGCTGCTGCTTGGCTGTTCATGGCGTCCTCCTCACGACACACGGTTCTTGCGTTCGATCAATTGCAGGATGAGCGGCGTCAGGATCAGCTGCATGGCAAGGTCGAGCTTGTTGCCTGGCACCACTATGGAATTCGGCCGCGACATGAACGAGTCGTGGATCATCGAAAGCAGGTAGGGGAAATCGATGCCGCGGGGATTGGCGAAGCGGATGACCAGCATCGATTCGTCAGGCGTCGGAATCCAGCGCGCGATGAACGGATTGGACGTGTCGACGATCGGCACGCGCTGGAAGTTGATGGCGGTCTGCGAGAACTGCGGGACGATGTAGCGGACATAGTCCGGCATGCGGCGCAGGATCACGTCCATCACCGCCTCGGTCGAATAGCCGCGCGTTGCGCGGTCGCGATGGATCTTCTGGATCCATTCGAGATTTATCACCGGCACCACACCGATCCTAAGGTCCGCGTGTCTGGCCAGGTTGATCTTGTCGGTGACGACGCAGCCATGCAGGCCCTCGTAGAAGAGCAGGTCGCTCGGCGGGAATTCGCGCCATTCGGTAAAATGTCCCGGCGGCGTGCCGTACTGCTTCTCCTCGTCCTCGTCATGGATGTAGGTGCGGGTCTTTCCGGTTCCCCGGCGGCCATATTCCTCAAACACCTCTTCGAGGATTGCGAGTTCGTTGGCCTCGGCATTGAAGTGGGTGAAGTTCGGATTGCCCGCCTTCTCTTCCTCGGCCACCTTTGTCTTCATCGTGGCGCGGTCGTAGCGGTGAAAGGCATCGCCTTCGATGAAGGCGGCCTCGATGTTCTCACGCCGGAAGATCAGATCGAAGATGCGCTTGACCGAGGTGGTGCCTGCGCCCGACGACCCGGTGATGGTGATGATGGGGTGCTTTGCCGACATGGTGCTCAGGCCCTGAACAGGCCGCGGCGGCTGAACAGCGGCGCACGCTCGCCGATGGCGCTGGGCTCGGTGTGGTAGCGGGTGATGCGCGCGACTTCCCGCGCCGATCCGAACACCACGGGCACGCGCTGATGCAGGCTCTCGGGTTCGATTTCGAGGATGCGGGTCATCGTATCGGTGGCGGCACCGGCCGCCTGTTCAATGAGATAGGCGATCGGGTTGGCCTCATAGACGAGGCGCAGCCGGCCCTGGCGGTAACCCTTGCGCTTGTCGCCGGGATACAGGAATACACCGCCGCGCATCAATATGCGGTAGCAGTCGGCGACCAGGGAGGCGATCCAGCGCATGTTGAAATCCTTCTCTCGTGGGCCTTCGATGCCTTCTAGGCAGTCGTCGATGTAGAGCCGCACCGCCTCGTCCCAATGCCGGTAGTTGGCGGCGTTGATGGCGAACTCCTGGGTGCGCTGCGGGATGATCCGGCTCTCGTAGGCCTGGACGAAGGTGCCGAGCCTGGTCGAGAGAACGAAGACATGCGTGCCGCTGCCGAGCGACAGAACCAGCGCCAGCTGCGGCCCGTAGATGAAGAAGCCGGCGCCCAGCTGGTTCACGCCTGCCTGCAAAAAAGAGGCGGCCGGATTTCCGTCCGGCGCGCCAGTTGCAGGGAGGAGCGAGAAAATCGTTCCAATCGACACGTTGGTGTCGATGTTGGAGGAGCCGTCGAGCGGGTCGATGGCGATGGCGAGAGGCGCTTTGCTGTCGAGCAGGACCGGCTGCTCCAGTTCCTCGGAGGCGTAGAGCGCGACCGGAGCGTGGCGCATGGCGTCGAGGAAGATGTCGTCGGCGAAGATGTCGAGATCCTTCTGGATATCGCCGTCGGCATTGGCGCCGCGGGTCCCGGCAAAGGCGGTGCCGAGCACCCCTTGATTGATGGTGTTGCGGATCTTGGTGGCGGCCTGCGTCAGCTGACGGATGGTTGCTACGACTGCCGAGCGCAACTCGTCCGGTGGGCCGAGATAGGAATTCAGAAAAGCGTCGAGCGTTGCCGCTGGCATCGTAACCTCCCATCCAACCGCATCTCCTCGGACCGGCCGGATTGGGGAATGAAAACAAACGGTGTAGGATAAGTAAAATTCAATAACTTTACTTTCGTAGTAAAAAAATTTTAGTATGCCGTATGAGAACCCTCACGCTCAAGCAATTCAAGACCGTCCAGGCGATCATCAGCCACGGGAAAATCGTCAGTGCAGCCAAAGTGTTAGGCCTGTCTCCTCCAGCGGTGACGATCCAGTTGCGGCAAGTGGAGGAGGAGTTCCAATTGGCCTTGTTCGACCGGACGTCGGACGGCATGCGTCCCACTGCCGCAGGGCTGGCCTTCGTCGAGACGGCGCAGGCGATCGAAGAGCGGCTTCGCTTGCTCGAAGACAAGATGGATGCGATCAAGGGCGTGCGCATCGGCAGCTTGAGGCTCGGCGTCGTTTCCACCGCCAAATATTTCGCGCCGCGGCTCATGGCCGGCTTCATGAAGGAGCATCCCGACATCGATATGCGGCTTGCCATCGGCAACCGCGCCGAAACGATCGACAGGCTGAAGAACCACGACATCGACATTGCGCTGATGGGACGCCCGGCGAAGGAGGTCCCGGTGCGTGCCTCGGTGTTTGGCGATCACCCGCTGGTCATCATTGCGCCGCCCGACCACCCGCTGGCGTCGGCACGCGAGATATCCAAGGAGCGGATCGCCGAAGAGCATTTCCTCATTCGCGAGCCCGGCTCCGGCACGCGCATCTCGCTGGAAATATTCCTGAGCGACGTGCCCGGCCGCATCGACGATCTCGGCGTCGAGATGGGCTCGAACGAGACCATCAAGCAGGCGGTGATGGCCGGGCTCGGCATCGCCTTCATCTCTGCCCACACCATCGCCGCGGAAACCGAAGCCGGCCGGCTGGTCATCCTCGACGTTGTCGGCATGCCGATCCGCCGGCAATGGTTTTCGGTGATGCGCAGCGATCACGCGATCTCGCCGGCCATGGCGACATTCCACGATTTCCTGATGCGCAAGGGCGCGATGTACCTGCCCCTGTTCGGCAAGCTCTATCCGCAGACCAGAGCGGGATGACGTTGGACGGGCGGAACTCGACCTGAACGACCGACATACCAAACGCCAGAGATCGCGAGATAGCCCCGAGAAGGGAGTGGAGAACGCCCGGCGATCGTTGGCGTTAGATAAGCGATATGTTATGTTGCAGTGCGAAAGAACAGGGGCCACGTCCTTTCCACCCGTAAGCGATCTGTATGTGCGACCCCTGCAGACTGGTCGGTATTTCGGAAACCTCCCGGGCATGGGGTTCGGGAATTCGATGGGGACAAGGGGTAATGCTTTACACGCTCGTTATGATGGTCTGCCTGACGGATATGCCGCAGACCTGTGAACAACGCGAACAGATGGTGGACGGCCTGGCGATGAATCCCGGGACCGCCTTCATGCAGGCGCAGCCGCTGGTGGCCCAGTGGATCGAGACGCATCCCGGTTATTTCGTGCGGCGCTGGCGCGTGCTGCCCGGCCGGGAATCGTGAGATCCGCCGCGAAGATCGAATGAGGTTCTAATTCTTCTTCGCGGCGAGCGTTTCCGAGACGGCCTTGGACAGTTGATATAGCCGCTGCTCGATTATCGTCGGCACGTCACAGACGTAAGTCAGCGATTGGACGCGTTCGTTGAAAATTCGCGTTGCGAATTTCAGCTGTTCGGTTCGCCGTTCGACCTCGTCGGGATCTGCATCGGGTTTTTCCCGCAGCGCATCGACGTCGGACGCTTCCTTGCGCAAGGCGGCGGCCATTTCGAGCTGCTTGTGGGCGTAGCGGGAAATGCCTGAGATCACGTGCGAACGCTCAGTGTCCATATGATCGAACATGCCTTGCACCAGCATCGCCATTTTCGGCGCAAGCTGCTCGGCCGGCAACGATGCGGCGAAATCCCTGATCTTCTTTTGGGCTTCGGCAATCGGCATTCGCCGGGCTGCCACCTCCTCGACCAGGGCGGAGACGGCAGGGTCCTTCGACAAGTCCTTCGCCGCCGGGGGAAGCTCCGGCCCGTTCCAGATCTGGCCGAGCGAGAGCTGCGGCACCTTGCGCTGTATGCAGGGCCAGTCCGGATCGTTGTTCGCCGCCGCCTTGGCGTTCATGCTCGGCGCGAGCATGGCAGCCACAGCCAGGCTGCGAACAAGGCTCATTCGTGCCATCAGGCATTTCCTCCCGTGTCCTGTTTCCGGCTTATCAGGCCGCGCGAAGGGTCGTAGGCGATGATGGCGGCGGCAAGGAACAGAAGCGTACAGCCGGCAACGACGCCCAGCGACAGCCAGTCAATCTGGCCGTAAAAGGCGAAGCGGATCAGTTCGACCGCATAGGTGAACGGATTGGCGAGGCAGATTTTATAAAGCAGCGGGCTCGCCTCCTGGATGCGCCACAGGGGATAGAGCGCCGGAGAGGCGAAATAGCCGGGAAAGATAACGAAGTTCATGATGCCGGCGAAGTTTTCGAGCTGCTTGATCATCGAGGACAAAAGCATGCCGAGCGCGCAAAGCATCATGCCCGACAGGAACAGCGCCGGCAGCACCATGAGATAACCGAGCGGCGGGCCTTTGACGCCCCAGAACCAGGCAACGATCAGAAACGCGTAGACCTGCGCGATCGATACGGCGACGCCGGCGAGCATCTTCGAGACCAGCAGGAACCAGCGCGGGAAGGGGCTGACCAGCAAGGTGCGCATGTTGCCCATCTCGCGGTCATAGACCATCGACAGCGAAGACTGCATGCCCGAGAACAGCAGGATCATGCCGCACAAGCCCGGCGTGATGTAGACCTCGTACAGCACGTAGGTCTTGTAGGGCGGGATGATCGATACGCCGAGCACCTGCCGGAATCCGGCGGCAAAGATGAACAGCCAGATGAGCGGCCGAACCAGCGAGGACATGAAGCGCTCGCGCTGGTGCAGGAAGCGCAGGCACTCCCGCAGGACGACGCCTTTGAGGCAAATGAGATAGTGGCCGAGGCCGAATTTCTCGAACCTCACCGGCATGACGCCTGCGACTTTTTCGGGCATTGCGGGAGCGCTCATGGCGATATCTCCGCGGTGCCGGCTGCCTCGATGCGGCTGAGCCTCGAAAAGGCGTCGCGGATCGAACCGGCGCCGCTCGTCCTGACGACATCGGCCACCTTGCCCTTGGCGACCAGCTCACCCTGCCGCAAGACGACGACATGGTCGCCGTCGTCAACCTCATCGATCAGGTGCGTCGCCCACAGCACGCCAATACCTTCGGTTTCGACGAGCTTGCGGATGGTGGCGAGAATGCCTGCGCGCGACTGGATGTCGAGACCGACGGTCGCCTCGTCGAGCAGCAGCAGGGAGGGGCGGTGGAGCAGCGCCCTGGCGATCTCTATGCGCCGCATCTGGCCTCCGGAAAGGCTGCGTGCCTTGTCATGCTGACGGCCTGGCATGTCGACAATATCGAGCAGCGCGGCAATGCGCTGCCGGGCCTCGCGTCCTCCGATGCCATGCAGCGCGGCGTGGTAGGAGAGGTTCTGGTGCACGCTGAGATCGAGGTCGAGCGTGCGGGCCTGGAACACGATGCCGACACGCCGGAGCGCTTCGCCCGAAGCACGGCTGACGTCGTGGCCGAAGATGCGGATCGATCCGCGGCGCGTGTCGTAAAGATGGCTGATCAGCGAGAACAGCGTTGTCTTGCCGGCGCCGTTGAGGCCGAGAAGAACGGTGAAAGTCGCCGGCGCGATCGAGAATGAGACGTCGTTGAGCGCCCGCTTCGGGCCATAGGAATGGCTGACGCCGGCGACATCGAGCGCCGCCGCCTCATCTCCTGGTCCGCTTGTCCTCACATGCTGCACGCCGGCTCGCTCCCTGTCGTCGACAATAGTCTAGCACACCGGGAGTCTGGCACACCGACAGTCTGGCGCGCCGGACCCGCGCAGTCCTGCTTTCCGGTGACCCTACTTGATGGTGATCGTGCCCTTCATGCCTTTGTCGGCGAGATCGGGCACCGACCATGTATAGATGCCGGGCCGCACGGTGGTAAACTGGACCTGGATGGTGCCGTCAGCGTCGAATTCGAGCCATGCGGGTGCGCCGTTCATGTGCACCTCGAGGTCGTTGATGACGATCTGGTTGTTCCACACATTGCGGAACAGGTCGGTATGGAATTTGTACTCCAGCCCGCCCGCCGCGGTGATCTTCCAACGATAGCCCTGGCCGGCGATCAGCTGGAAGTCCTTCTGGTTGGCGGTGAACTGGTCTTCCTTGCTGCCGAGGATAAGTTCCGGCACGTCCTTGCTGGCCCGGGTTGCCTTCTCGGCTCCGGGACTGGCATCCGTCTTGGTGGCCGCACTGGCGGCCGCGTCATCGTCATCGCCGTCGTTGTCCTGCGCCCAGGCATGGCCCTGCGTGAGTGCCATGCCCACCAACGCCGCGAAAGCGACTACCCGAAATTTCCGCATGATTTCCTGCCCTTCTGCTGTTTTTCTGCCTATTTGATTCAATGGGGGTGATTCAATTAGGCGAGACGACGACGCCCCACGGCAGCGCGCCGACGGTCACCGACTGCACCGGCTCGTCGGTCGCCACGTCGATGAAGGTGATGTCGTTCGACACACCGTTGGTCGAGATGATGGTCTTCTGGTCCGGGGTGAAGGCGAGCTGCCAGACGCGTTGGCCGACCAGCACGTATTTCTCGACCTCGTATGTCTCGGTATTGACCACCGCGACGCGGTTGGCCGGTCCGAGCGCCACATAGGCTTTCTTGCCGTCGGCGGTGATGCGCACACCTACCGGCTGGATGGATTCGGCCCTCAGGCCGGCAACCTCGAAGGTGATCTTCTGGACAACTTCGCGCGTTTGATTGTCGATCACCGAAACCGTGCCGCCGATTTCGGCACTCACCCAGGCCTGCTTGCCGTCGGGCGTGAACTCGACGAAGCGCGGGCGCGCATCCACCAGCACGTTGTCGGTGATCTCGTGGGTCGACGTATCGATGAAATGCGCCATGTTCGTCGTTTCCGACGTGTTGATCATGGTCTTTCCGTCCGGGCTGACGCCCATGCCTTCCGGCTCAACGCCGACCGGGATTTCGGCCAGCACCTTCTTGCCCTCTATGTCGATGACGGTGACGAGATTGTCGTCCTCATTGGCGACATAGAGCGTCTTGCCGTCAGGCGAGAGCACGAAGAGCTCCGGGTCAGGCCCGGAAGGCAAGGTATCGACGATCTCCAGGGTTGCCGTGTCGATCACCTCGATGGAATCATCGTCGCTGGCGCAGAGATAGACGTGCTTGCCGTCATGCGAGATGGTGATGCCGCGCGGACGCTGCCCGACATTGACGGTCTTCACCACCTGCATCGTCGCGGTGTCGACGACGCTCATCGTGTTGTCTTTCTCGTTGGAGATATAGGCCATGTAGGCCGACGCCGGACTGGCCATGAAGCCGGTGGCCAGAATGGCGAGCGCGTAAGCTCCTCTGTGCACTGAAATTCCCTCCCAATCGGTTCTACTTAAGCACGCATTTTGTTTCCGGCTCATCGACCCCGAGCGTATCGAGCTCGGATACTTGGTGCAAAAAACCTTCCTGCGGCGATGTCGAGACGACCGATCGGCCGTCGCCGAGGAAGATCGGCTGCCGCAACTGCTGGTTCCACTTGCGGAAGGTCAGTTTCTGGCCCTTGAAGGCAGCGATCGAAAAATCGTCGGAGCGGATGAAATCGGCCATCTTCCGGGGGTCGGCGCCCTGTGTGCGGGTCGCCGCCTCGCCGAGGATGCGCACCGCGGTCCATGCCGCCATATCCTTCGACACCATGCGGCGGCCGTTTGCCTTGGCGAAGCGGTTCTGGATCTGGGTGCCGCCCCATTGCTCGCTGGCCGGATGCCAGGCCGACGGGGTGAGGCCGGCGGTGCCGGCGACCGGCCGCGGAATCCAGGTGCGGAACGGCACGTAGGTGCCGAACACCTCGCTTTCGTCGGCGACCAGCAACACATCATGCTCCGGCAGGTCCTGCGTGAAGACAGGCATCTGCCGCTGGATCTGGACGACGCCGGAATCGGTCCGCCGTGCCGTGCCGGTGTCCTTGAATTCCTTTTCGCCGACGATCTCGCCGCCGAAGCGCGTCGCCGCCCGACGTAGCGCCTCGGCAAAAAGCTGGTCGCGCTCGTGCGAGCCGTAGATCAGCACCCAGCGCCGCCATTGCTTCCAGATGAGATATTGCGCCAGCCCGTCGGCCAGCATGCTGCGCGTCGGGATGGTGTGGAAGATGTTGGCACGGCATTCTTCCTCGCGAAGACTGTCGTCGGTGGCGCCGGCATTGAAGATCAACACGCCGTTGTCGCGGGCAAGATCGGCGATCGACAGCAATTGCCTGGCCGAGAGGTCCGCGACCACGTAGCGGTCGCCTTTGGCGATCATGTCCTGGAAGGCCGGAACGACGTCCGCGTCCGGCTTTACCTCGGTCACGTCGAGGCTGAATTTCTGGCCGAGGAAGCTGCCGGTCGTGTTGTTGTCGGCAATCGCCACATTGCCGCCGGCAACACCTTCATCGCGCGGCGGGACGTCGAGCACCGACAAGGCCAGCTGCGGCGCATACGCACGCAAATAGCCTATCTTGATTTCGGTTAGCTTTTTTTCCGGCTTGGCCGTTGCGGTCGGTTGCTCGCCCGTCGCTTCCTGGGCTAGCGCGCCCGGCCGGCAATCAGCGAAATCGCCCGGC